>RFHG01000100.1 GCA_003696465.1 Gammaproteobacteria bacterium
CATCTTCATGGTGGTCGATTTGCCGGCGCCGTTCGGTCCGAGAAAACCGAGCACCTCCCCCCTGGCGACACGGAAGGAGATGTCGTTAACGGCGACCAGCGACCCGAATTCTTTCCGCAGCCTGTCGGCTTCGATAAAGACTTCCATCAATTTCCTCCTGGGTCGATCTGGTGGCTGGGCAAACGATTGGAAACTAATCACCGTTGGGCGGGCTGTCAAGGCGGCCTGGAGGTGTTTTGGATGAGGAGAAATCAGGCGGCGGCGACGCCGTCGCGTCCGGCGGCCTTGACCCGATACATGGCGCGGTCGGCCTGTTGCAGCAGCTTTTCGGGATTGAGAGCGTCGCCGGGGAAGGAGGCGACGCCGAAGCTGGCGGTGATGCGGATCGGCTCGATGCCGTCGAAAACGAAGGGGTATTCGGCCAGTTCCTTGCGCAGCTTTTCGGCCAGGGTCAGGGCGCCGGCCTTGTTGGTGGACGGCAGCAGCAGGACATATTCATCGCCGCCGTAGCGGCAGGAGATGTTCACCCGGCGGGTGCGGGTGCGCAGAAACTGGCCGATCTGCTGCAGGACCTGGCTGCCGATCAGGTGCCCGTGGGTGTCGTTGACCTGCTTGAAGTGGTCGAGGTCGAAAAAGATCACCGACAGGTCCTGGCCGTAGCGGCGGGCGCGTTCCATTTCGTAATCGACCAGACTGCGAAAGTGGCGCGCGTTGAAGAGCCCGGACACTTCGTCGGTAATAATCTGCTGTTCCAGCTGAATGCGGCTGCGAAGATTGTCCAAGGCAGGTGCAAGCAGGAGGGCGAGTCGGTCAAGGGTTTCGGCCGGCGGCTGTTCGGTGTGAAGCAGGAGCAGCCGATGGTCCCTGCCTTCGCCCAGCGGGACCACCTGAAGTCCCTCTCCGGGTGAAGACGGGGGCGGGGCGGTTGCAACCAGCTGCGCGAGTTTCTGCGGCGTTATTGATTCGAACCCGCTTTTTCGCCGTCCGCGAAACTCACAGCTCCATCCTGCGTTCTTTTTTTGCCAGATCTGCCAGGTCCCCGGTGGGCACAGTGCCGGCAGATGGCGGTCGAGGATCGTGACCAGGTCATCCTCACCACGGCAGGCAAGCAGTTCGGCGGCCAGCTCAAGCAGCCGGTTCACGTTCTGGTTCATGTCAACCCGCAGGGACAAATCCCTTCTGGACTCCTTTTTTCCAAGTCTAGCGGAAAATCAGCCTTTTGTCGCGCCGGCCAGTGCCCGCGAGACGATTTCGCCGACATCGCTCGAACGGCACGCCGCGTTGATGCGTTCCAGTTCACTGCGCATCCGTTCCCGCCGCACCGGTTCGATTTTGCGCCAGCGGTTGAAGCTTGAGACCAGACGGGCGGCGACCTGCGGATTGATGCGGTCGAGTTGGATGACCGTGTCGGCCACCAGCCGGTAACCGGCTCCGTCCGGCCGGTGGAAGGCGGCCGGGTTGCCGTGGGCGAAGTTGCCCAGAAGGGAGCGGCAGCGGTTGGGGTTGTTGAGGCGGAAAGCGGCATGTCCGCTCAGCGTTTGCACCCGTTCCACCGTCGCTTCGCCGGGGACGGTGGCCTGCAGGGCAAACCACTTGTCGATGACCAGGGGCTGGTCCTCGAAGCGCTGATAAAAATCGGCCAGCAGCTCGGTC
>RFHG01000559.1 GCA_003696465.1 Gammaproteobacteria bacterium
CGTGTAGTCGATGGCGGCGCGGGCTTCAAGCAGGGTGTCCTCGCGCCGGGTCAGGAACAGGGGTTCGTCGGCGCGATAGCGGCGTCGCTCGACGCTGGCGTTGAGGCTGAGGACCCAGATCGGGCTCAGGTAGCTGCTCCACCCGGCCCGCAGCCCGCCCAGCCGGTTGGAGAGGTGGTCCAGGTTCTTCTCGTTGTCCTCGCCGCCGGCATAGAGGCCGACATAGCCCTGATGCCGGTGCCCCTTGCCGAAGCTCTCCGCCCAGGCGCCCCCCAGTACCACGCGCCGCGCGTCGCGCACGTGCTGGTCGGGATAGCGCAGGTTGGCATACTGCAGGTAGGCGCTGATGTTCCGGTCGGGATTGACCGCCCAGCGCCACTGGCCGGTGGCGCCGAAGGCGTCGCGATAGCGCTTGCGGTCGAGCGAGAAGCCGTAGTACTGCAGGGCAGCGGTAAACGAGTGCTGGCCCAGCAGCCAGTTCAGCCCCAGATCCGCCGAGTAGTTGCCCTGGTCGAATACGCTTTGCTCACGATTGAAGCGCTGGTCGAAGCGGGCACCGGCCAGCAGCCGGGTGCGCGCCCCCAGCGGCGTGTCGAGATTGATGCCGCCCAGCAGGCGGGCGAACTGGTCGGACTGCTCGACACCCAGGTCGTCGAGACGGAAAATGGCGCCGCCAAAGGCCGGAATGGCGACATCACGGCTGGCGGTCGCGGCGTTCACGTTGCTGTCGTGGCCGAGGTCGATGCCGGCAAAGCCGGTGATGCGCGTGCGCGTGGTTTCGGCACCCGCGCCCTCGATGATGTCGAGATAGCGGCGGACGGTGGCCTGCGCCTGTTCCGGCACGCCCGGCAGTTTCAGGGTGTCTTCCAGCGCGTCGCGGGCGGTGTCGATCTCGCCCACGGCGAGATAGGCCCGGCCGATCTCGGCCCGGGCCAGGGCGTGATCGGGCTGTACGGCCAGCACGCGCTCGAGGGCGAAGATGGCCTCGGTGGGGTGGCCGGAATCGAGGGCGGCAATGCCCAGCAGGTAGTCGTAGTGCGGGTCGCCGGCGCGTTCCTCGAGCAGCGGCTCGAGCAGTTCATAGGCAGCGGCCGGCTTGCCTTCCTCCAGCAGGCGGCGCGCCTCGTCCAGCGGGTCGGCCGCGGCCAACACGCCGGGCAATAGGGCCAGCAGGATGAATGCGGCAAACAGGTTGTGGCGCAACGGGCGTGACATGCGAGGTTCCCCATCCTTTTCCGGGGGTCGAATGCTCGGTTCGCAGGGTTCATTCCCTGTGGCAGCCCCGGGTGTTTTTATGAGGGTGATTGTACTTTAGTACAGGCCGAGTGCAATGCAAACCGAGGGTGGCACTTGCGTTATGCTTAGGGGCTCCGTTGCCAACTGCACACCCGATCCATTGTGAACATACTCGATCTGGCCGTCATTGCAGCCTATCTCATCGGCATGGCAGCCATTGCCATCTGGTTTGCCCCGCGCATCCACGATACCGAGGAATACTTCGTGGGCGGGCGACGCATCGCCGGCTGGGTGATCGGCCTGTCGCTGGTGGGGACCTCGATCAGTTCCATTACCTTTCTGGCCTATCCGGCCGATGCCTATCGCACCGCCTGGCTGCGTTATCTTCCGAATCTGGCCCTGCCCGTGGCGGTACTGATCGCCGCACGCCTGTTTCTGCCGCATTTTCGTCGGGCCGGCACCATCACTGCCTACGAGTTCCTGGAGCGGCGCTACGGACCCTCCGTGCGTGTGTATGCCGCGCTCGCCTTCATCATCGCCCAAGTGGTGCGCATCAGCATGATCCTCTACCTGCTGGCACTGCTGGTGCAGCAGGTGACCGGTCTGCCGCCGCTGGCGAGTATCGTGCTGGCCGGCCTGTTCGTCGGTGCCTATACCTGGGCCGGCGGTATCGATGCGGTGATCTGGACCGACGTGATCCAGACCGTGGTGCTGGTGGTGGGTGGGCTGGCTGCCCTGTGGGTGGTGGTGGAGGCCCTGCCGGGTGGGCTGGGGCAGGTGATCGAGGAGGCGATGGCGGCCGGCAAGCTTGCATTTTCCGAGCTGGACGCCAATGGGGCATTGCGCGAGGTGGACTGGTCGCTGGCGCTGGACCACAAGACCGGGACCATGATGCTCCTCATTGGCCTGGTGGCCTGGCTCACCGAGTATTCGGCCAACCAGAACACGGTGCAGCGCTACTGTGCGGCCGAGTCCGATGCCGCGGCCCGGCGTGCCATGTACCTGTGTGCCGCCGCCAGCCTCCCCATCTGGGCCTTCTACATGTTTCTCGGCAGTGCGCTGTGGGTCTTCTACCGGCATTTCCCGGCCGACCTGCCGCAGGCCATCCTGGCCGGGGCGGAGCGGGCGGAACAGATCTTCCCGTATTTCATCGTCAACGAGTTGCCGGCGGGGGTGGCCGGTCTGGTGATCGCCGCGGCACTGGCGGCCGCCATGTCGTCCCTTGACTCCAGCCTCAATGCGCTGTCGGCGGTGAGCGTGCACGACCTGTATCGCCGTCACCTGGCCCCGGATCGTGATGAGCCGCACTACCTGCGCATGGCGCGACGGATCACGGCGGTCTGTACCCTGCTGATGATGGCCGGCGCCCTGCTGCTCCTGTACTCCGAGACCCGCACCCTGCAGCACCTGGCCACCATCCTCACCTCGCTGCTGGGCGGCGGGCTGCTGGGCATCTATCTGACGGGTTTTCTCAGCCGGCTGGGGGACAGTCGCGCCGTGTGGGTCGGCATCGTGCTGACGCTGGCCTTTACCGGCTGGACGCTGCTGCAGAAGCAGGGTTGGCTGCCGCAGGCGCTGACATTGCCCTTCGACCTCTACTACACTGGCCTGATCGGCAATCTGGTGATGATTGCCGGTATTGTGATGACCGCCATTCTCCTGGGCACCCGGAAAAAGGAACCCTCGCATGCCTGACAATGTGCACGGCACCCTGTTCATCGTCTCGGCCCCGTCCGGGGCCGGCAAGACCTCGCTGGTGCGGGCCCTGATTGCGCAGATGCCCGATCTGGAGCTGTCCATCTCGCACACCACCCGCCCGATGCGTCCCGGCGAGGCGGACGGGGTGGACTATCATTTCGTGGATGCCGCCACCTTCGAGGCAATGGTCGAGCGCGGCGAATTCCTCGAGCATGCCCGTGTCTTCGACAACTTCTACGGCACCGCGCGCAGCAGTGTCGAATCCCGCCTGGCCGAGGGCCGGGACGTCATCCTGGAGATCGACTGGCAGGGGGCGGCCCAGGTGCGCGCGCGCATGCCCGAGAGCCGCTCGATCTTCATCCTGCCGCCCTCGCTGGAGGTGCTGGAGGCGCGTCTGCGCGGTCGCGGGCAGGATCCGGAGGAGGTCATCCAGAGGCGCATGCGTGACGCGCGCAACGAAATGGCCCATTACGACGAATTCGACTTCGTGGTCATCAACGACATCTTCGAGGAGGCGCTGGGCCAGTTGCGCTGCATCGTGCAGAGCGACCGCCAGCGGCTGCAGCGGGTGCAGGCCCGCCACGGGGCACTGATCGAGCGGTTGCTGGCCGCGCCCGGTTCCTGAACGGGGCGCAATCCTGTAAACTGTCAGGTTCCCTGCATATCGAAACCGCAAAGAGACCGACATGGCACGCGTTACCGTAGAAGACAGCCTCGAACACGTCGACAACCGTTTCCAGCTCGTCCTGCTGGCCAGCAAGCGCGCCCGCGACATCGCCATGGGCATGGAGCCGCTGGTGGAGTGGGACAACGACAAGCCCACCGTGGTGGCCCTGCGCGAGATCGCCGAGGGCAAGATCGACCGCAGCTATCTCGACCGCAAGCCCGAAGAGGAGATCTTCGGCGAATGGGTGGACGAGGAAGAGGACATGGTGGTCGTGGTCGAGGACGAGGCCCCGAAGGCGGGCAGCGAGGACACCCCGCCGGCCGCAGAGGGCTGATTCCGCCCATGCCCGCGCGCCCCGCAGCCAGCCGCGCCCGGCGGGGCGCGCACACTCCCCGAGATGGCCGATAACGGTACCGGCACCGGGCTGACGTCGCGGCCGGACTCCACCCGCTTCCTGGCCAGCGACCTGTGCGCCATCCTCGAGACCTACCTCGAGCCGGAACAGATCCGCGAGGTCTACCGCGCCTACCTGTTCGGGGCCGAGGCACACGAGGGCCAGACCCGCATGACGGGCGAGCCCTACATCTACCATCCGCTGGCAGTGGCCAGGATCATGGCCGAGATGCGGATGGACCACAACAGCATCATTGCCGCCATCCTGCACGATGTCATCGAGGACACCGGCATCCCCAAGGAGCGCATCGAGGCCGAGTTCGGCAGCGAGGTGGCGGAGCTGGTGGACGGGGTCAGCAAGCTGACCCATCTCAAGTTCGAGTCCAAGGCCGAGGCCCAGGCCGAAAACTTCCGCAAGATGATGCTGGCGATGACCAACGACCTGCGGGTCATCCTGGTCAAGCTCGCCGACCGCCTGCACAACATGCGCACGCTGGGCGTGATGCGGCCCGACAAGCGCCGCCGCATCGCCCGCGAGACGCTCGAGATCTATGCCCCCATTGCCCAACGCCTGGGCATGAACAGCATGCGCCGCGAGCTCGAGCTGCTGGGCTTCGAGGCCATGTACCCGTGCCGCTACAAGGTGCTGTCGGAGGCGGTGCGCAAGGCCAGCGGCAACCGCCGCGAGCCGATGCACCGCATCGAGGCCGCGATCTGCCAGCGCATGGAGGAGGCGGGTATCGAGGCGCGTATCTTCGGCCGCGAAAAGAATCTCTACAGCATCTACCGCAAGATGCGCGACAAGCACCTTTCCTTCCACGACGTGTTCGATGTCTTTGCCATTCGCATCGTGGTCGAGAGCGTGGATACCTGCTATCGCTGCCTGGGCATCGTGCACAACCTGTACAAGCCGGTGCCGGGCAAGTTCAAGGACTACATCGCCATCCCCAAGGCCAACGGCTACCAGTCGCTGCATACCGTGCTGTTCGGCCCCAACGGCATTCCCATCGAGGTGCAGATCCGCACCCGCGAGATGGATCGCGTGGCGGAGAGCGGCATTGCCGCCCACTGGCTGTACAAGACCGGGGACCAGCACAGCAAGAGTGCCCAGGCCAGGGCCCGCGAGTGGCTCAAGGGCATCCTCGAAATGCAGAAGAGCGCCGGCAATTCGGTCGAGTTCCTCGAGCACGTCAAGGCCGACCTGTTCCCGGACGAGATCTACGTGTTCACGCCGCAGGGCGACATCATGGAATTGCCGCGCGGCGCCACCGCGGTGGATTTTGCCTATGCCGTGCACACCGACATCGGCAACAGCTGTGTGGCGGCCAAGATCGACCGGCGCCTGTCGCCACTGTCGCGCCCCCTGCAGAGCGGGCAGACGGTAGAGATCATCACCGCCCCCGGCGCCACCCCCAATCCGGCCTGGCTGGACTTCGTGGTCACCGCCAAGGCGCGCTCCAACATCCGCCATTACCTCAAGCAACTGCGCGCGGGCGAGGCGGTGAAGCTCGGCCGGCGCCTGCTCGACAAGGCCCTCGACATCCACCAGCTCAAGTACGAGTCGGTGCCGCCCGAGCGGCTCGAGAAACTGCTGGAAGAACTGGGGTTGCCCGACGAGGAGGCCCTGCTGCGCGACATCGGCCTGGGCAATCGCGTGCCGGCGCTGGTGGCACGGCGGCTGGCCGGCCTCGAGGACGCCACGGGCAAGGGCTCGAACCTCGTGCCGCTGGCCATCCGTGGCACCGAGGGGATGGTGCTGTCCTATGCCAAGTGCTGCCATCCCATCCCCGGTGATCCCATCATCGGCATTCTTACCCGGGGGCGGGGCATGGTGATTCACCGCGAGGACTGCCCCAATGTGACCGAGGTGCGCAACCAGCCCGACCAGTGGCTGCCGGTGCAGTGGGCCGACGAGATCCAGGGCGAATTCCCCGTTTCGCTGCGGCTGCAGGCGCAGAACCACCGTGGCGTGCTGGCCCGCCTGGCCGCGGCCATTGCCGACGAGGAGTCCAATATCGAAAACGTCGCCTTCGAGGAGAAGGACAGCCAGACCACGACCATCACCATCACCCTCACGGTGCGCGACCGCGTGCATCTGGCCCGTATCATGCGCCGCCTGCGCACCATTCCCGAAGTGATCCGTCTGCAGCGCGTGCGTGGCTGAAAAGGCACGACCCGGATGAGTGACAACCCCTTCCGCACCCTGGAACGCATCGTGCACGAGACCGGGCCCCGGCCCCGGCATGC
>RFHG01000560.1 GCA_003696465.1 Gammaproteobacteria bacterium
CACCAGCTTTGCCGGTGTACGGGACAGCCGGGCACGCCAGGCAGGACTCACTCGCCCGTCGGCACCGCCCAGGATGACCGTGGTTGGCCAGGGGGCATCATGCAGCGCCTTGAGCGTGCGCTGGTCATCCCAGGCGCGATAGCTCTCGAAGGCCTCCGGGGGCGCAGGGTAACGCTTGCAGAAGGCGATGTGGTACTCGCCAAGGCCACCCTTTTCCGGCGACGGTCTGTTCCCGCTCTCCACGGGCCCGCCCTCATAATGAAGCAGGCTAACGAGGATCATCTGACGAACCGGCAGCTCCGGGTGCCGTTCGGCCATGGCCAGCAGTACACTGCTGCCGGCACTGTGGCCGATCACCGTGACAGGCTTGCCGGTCTTGCGGTGGAGCCAGCGGACCCAGTGGGCGACCTCGTCTGCATCTCCGGGCATGTCATGCAGGTGGATCGCCTCGCAGGGCAGGCTCTTGCGGCGGTCGTCCACGCCGAGCGTGAGCGTGGGCAGCAGCACCGGATAGCCCTCTTCTGCCAGCGAGGCTCCAAGGCGGGCCACGGTGGGGAACTCGCGCGTCTGCAAAAAACCGTGCAGGATCAGTACCGGCGGCTTGTCGGCCTCGCCCGGATACCAGGTGGCCACCGCCGTCTTGCCATTGGGCATGCGTTCGCGCACCAGACCTTCATCGGCCGCCACGGTCTGCAGACACAGGCCCGTCAACAGCAGGATCAGCACTACCAGCCGACCCCATGAATCCCGTGCAGATTGCGCCATGTCTCCACTCCCTGTCTTGCCCGACCGCGCCAGGCTCATGCCTCAGGTTATGAATATAGCAGCAGGCAGGCACGGAACGAAACGGAAACAAAAAACAAGGGCGGACAGCACTGTACGACTGTCCGCCCTGGCGTATGGGGTGGATGATGGGACTTGAACCCACGACCACAGGAGCCACAATCCTGGGCTCTACCAACTGAGCTACATCCACCATAAACCGGAAGGAACCGGCTGTGCGGTTCCATGCGGCCCGCAGAGCTGCAAACCGCGCGAATTTGGCACGCCCGGCAGGATTCGAACCTGCTACCCACGGCTTAGAAGGCCGTTGCTCTATCCAGATGAGCTACGGGCGCAGAACCCCGTCATCCCGCCGAAAAACTGGTCGGGGTAGAGAGATTCGAACTCCCGACATCCTGCTCCCAAAGCAGGCGCGCTACCAGACTGCGCTATACCCCGAGGGGATCACCATCGTGGTGAGCCGCGCATGATACGGCCGAGGGGCGATGGCGTCAATGCCCGAAGGCACAAGATAAATATAGCGCGAAGCACCGGGAGGGACCAGTCGAGACGGTCGCACCTGACCCGGGCAGGAGGGGACTGCGAGGTCGTGCAACCTAGCCGCGAAAGCCGCAGGTCACGCGATTGCGCCCCTTGTTCTTGGACTCGTACAGGGCCTGGTCGGCCCGCTCGATGAGGTCATCCGGCCTGTCACCGGGGCGGTTGCACTCGACCCCGATGGAAACCGTGATGTTGCGGATCGGTTCGCCGGTATCGGTGCGCTTGAGCGCACTCTTCTCGATGGTCTGGCGAATGTTCTCGGCCAGACGATAGGCGCCCTGGGGTGGCGTCTCTTCCAGCACCACGCCAAACTCGTCGCCGCCAAAACGGGCGACCACGTCGCGCCCCTTGACCGATCGACGCAGGGTCTCGGCCACGAAACGCAGGATCTTGTCGCCGATGAGGTGCCCGTATTCGTCGTTGATGCTCTTGAAGTTGTCGATGTCGACCATCATCAGGCAGACCGTGGCCATGTCGCCCGGCGCCTGTTCCAGCGCGCGCGCCAGTGCCTCGTCGAAGGTCTTGCGATTGCCCAGTCCGGTCAGGGCATCGAGGGTCGCCTGCAGCCGCAGATCGGCCAGTTCCGCGCGCAGGGCTCCGATCTCGCGCGAGGTCGCATCGAGCTTCTGGCCGAACTCGCGATTGGATTCGACCATCTGCCGGGCCTCGGTCAGCATCTGCCCCACCAGCGACTTGAGCTGCTGCGCGGCATTGGCCTCGTCCAGATGTTCCAGGCTGTGGGCATAGGCCCCGAGCGAGCCGCTGAAATGCGACACGTCACCGCCCGCATCGGAGATCATCTGGATGATCTTGCCCAGCATCTCGCGGATCTCTTCGCCAATCTTCTCCACGCGATCGGTATTGGCGAAGACGACCTGTTCCTCGAACAGCTCCTTGGCACGATCCGGGGACAGGCTGCCCCCGTTCTCGACTACCGGCTCGAGTGCCTCCTTGAGGCGCGGGTTGCGGCCCAGGAAGTATTCATAGAACAGCGCGTAGTTGATGGGGTTGACCGGAAGACCGAGACGGGAGAGGGTCGGCAACACCATCCGCGTGATTTCGGCCGAGCGCTCGAGTGATTCCGTGTATTCCATGGCTTCCTGTTCTTGTTGGGTTGTGGCCTGGATGTGCGACCGACCGCCCACCCCTTGCAAAACTATAGCCCAGACGATGCCTGTACGAAAGTCACAAATGCATCGGCTCAGGCCGAGTGCATGCCGGTAACTTCATAGCCCTCCTCGGTCACGGCCTCCCGCAGGGCCTGCTCGTCCAGC
>RFHG01000561.1 GCA_003696465.1 Gammaproteobacteria bacterium
AGGTTTCAGACGGACGACAAGATGCAGGGGCTTTTCGCTGCAGCGGTACTGGAAGGCACCCTGGTCGATGTACTGCTGGAGGTCGAAGTCCTCGAGTTCAGTAGCGGGGGTGTCCAGCAGCTCTAGGGTGCCGGGCTCCATGCGATGCAGGGCGTAGTGGCGCGGGTCGGTGTAGTCCCATGCGGTGGCCACCAGGTAGCTGACCTCATGGCGGATGACCAGGCCCTGGGGACTGAGTTCGTATTCGGCCGGATCTCCCGTGCGTGGACGGTAGCGCAGGCGCAGGCGCCTGCGCTCGAGCAGGGCGATCTGGACCTTGCGCGCCGTCTCGGCATCTACCGGTGCGGGAATGAGCGGCATGCTGCGCGGCACGATGGCGATCCGCTCCAGCCAGTCCCGGGCGCGTTCGTCGAGCACCTTGCCGGCGGCCTCGAGGTAGGGCTCGAGCACATCATTGACGCCGGGCGCAACCGGCGAGAGATAGCGCTCTGCCAGCTTGAACGCCAGCGCCAGTGGGGCGTCCATGGCCGGGATGTCCATCAGTTCGGCAGGCTCGGCCCAGTACCAGCCGAGCATGTCGCGGTTGCCGTCGTTCTTCAGACCGGGAAAGACCTGCTGCAGCTCCTCGAGGTTGCGCTGCACAGTTCGGAGACTGACCGGGAAGCCCTCCTCCTCCAGCAATTCGTGCAGCCGGGCGGCGCCGATGCGGCCGCGTGACCCCTCGGAATGGCGAGGAATGAGCTGCATCATGCGGATGAGTCGAATGGCCGATGGCAGATTGCTCCCCTTGCCCTGTCGCGTCATTTTGTGTCGTCCTTTGCCTGCGAATGCGTCATAAATTGACGCGGTGCAGTTACACTAGTAAAGCACCTTCCTGAACGCAAGGAGTCATCTGATGGCCTGGGACCTGATCGGGGATATTCACGGACACGATGCAAGCCTGCGCGCCCTGCTCGCAAAGCTGGGCTATCGCGAATCCGACGGCTGCTGGCGGCACCCCGACCGTCGGGTAATCTTTCTGGGCGACTTCATCGACCGGGGTCCGGACCAGCGGGCGGTGCTCGACATCGTGCGCCCAATGGTGGAACAGGGCGCCGCGCTGGCCGTAATGGGC
>RFHG01000101.1 GCA_003696465.1 Gammaproteobacteria bacterium
CATATCGTCATTCTCGGCGCAGGTACCGGTGGCATGCCCGCCGCATACGAAATGCGCGAAACACTCGGCAAGGAACATGATGTCACCCTCATCAACGCCAACGAATACTTCCAGTTCGTGCCTTCGAACCCCTGGGTTGCCGTGGGCTGGCGCACACGTGATGACATCACCTTCCCCATTCGCCCGTACGTGGAGCGCAAGGGCATCAACTTCATCGCCGGCACGGTTACCAAGATCGACCCCGAGGCCAACCAGCTGACGCTGGAGAACAACGATACGGTCAGCTACGACTATCTGGTCATCATCACCGGCCCCCGCCTGGCCTTCGAGGAGGTCGAGGGCTCCGGGCCGCATGGCGGATACACCCACTCCATCTGCACCGTGGACCACGCCGAGATGGCCTACGAGGACTACAAGAAGTTCCTCGAGGACCCCGGCCCCGTCATCGTCGGCGCCATGCCCTTCGCCAGCTGCTTTGGCCCGGCCTACGAGTTCGCCATGATCCTCGACACCGACCTGCGCAAGCGCAAGATGCGTGACAAGGTGCCGATGACCTTCGTTACCTCCGAGCCCTACATCGGCCACCTGGGCCTGGGCGGCGTGGGCGACTCCAAGGGTTTGCTCGAGTCCGAGATGCGCAACCGTCACATCAACTGGATCACCAATGCCAAGACGGTCAAGGTCGAGGACGGCAAGATGTACGTCGAGGAGTACAACGACGCCGGCGAGAAGATCAAGGACCACGAACTCGAATTCAAGTTCAACATGATGCTGCCCGCCTTCAAGGGCGTGGATGCAGTGGCCAATGTGGAAGGACTGTGCAATCCGCGTGGCTTCGTGCTCATTGACGACAAGCAGCGCAACCCCAAGTACCCGAACATCTACTCCGCCGGCGTGTGCGTCGCCATTCCTCCGGTCGAGGCCACTCCGGTACCCACCGGTGCCCCCAAGACCGGCTACATGATCGAGTCGATGGTGACCGCCATCGTGCACAACATCCAGGAAGAGCTGGCCGGTCAGGAACCCTCGCACAAGGGCACCTGGAACGCCGTCTGTCTGGCCGACATGGGCGACACCGGCGCCGCCTTCGTGGCCCTGCCGCAGATCCCGCCGCGCAATGTCAACTGGTTTGCCAAGGGCAAGTGGGTGCACATGGCCAAGATCGCCTTCGAGAAGTACTTCATCCGCAAGATGAAGAAGGGTACCTCGGAGCCGCTGTACGAGAAGTACATCTTCAAGGCCCTGGGCATCGAGCGCGTGGAGAAGTAAGCGCTCGCCCACACTCTCCTATACTCAGGTTTTCGGCAGTGACTTTGCCCGCCGCACGGCGGGCTTCTTTTTGCCTGCCATCCGGGTTTACCCGGCCGCGTTGCGGTAGTCCGCCAGCTCGCGCAGCAGCACGGTGGCGTAGGTACCGGGCGGCAGCATGAAGGAAAACTCGATGACTCCATCGAGCGTGTCCAATGACAGATCCTGTGGCAGCAGGCGCAGGCTGCGCCGCTCCTGGCGCAGGCCGGCGTGTTCGAGCCCATCGCAGAGTACCGGGTGTCGGGCCGCCACTGTCCGTTCCAGTTCGGCCGCCTCGCCCCGGCTCGGCAAGCGGCCCCGCCCCCAAAGGGGCCCGGAAGGATGGCAGTCCCCACGCCGCCCGCGCGCCTCGGCGGCTGCAATCTCTTCATCCGTCTCCACCGTAAAGAAGCTGCCACTGCCGTCGAGTACGACCGCCTCGCCGGGAAGAATGCGGTTCCAGTCTCCGCGCCGGACGCGCTCGGCCAGTACTTCGTTGAACAGCATCGAGCGTGCTGAAGACAGCAGGATCCCCCGTTCACTGCGCCCGCGCGGGCGCAGCTCGCGGCGGAACATGGCCTCTGCCCGCGCCACATTGCCACCCTCGCGCCCGAACCGTTGTTCGCCAAAGTAATTGGGCACGCCGGCTGTTGCGATCTCATCGCACAGCTGCCGGGCGGCATCGGGGTCGCCCTGCCAGGCGCGCAGGCGTATGCGAAAGCGGTTGCCGGCCAGCACGCCACGACGCAGCTTGCGACCGTGCCGGGCCACTTCGAGCACCTCGATGCCCTCTTCAATCAGGCCCTGAGCAAGGTCGAGGCGTCTCTTCGGATCGGGCAGGCTGAACCACTGGGTGGTCACCGCGTGCCGGTCCTTGAGCCCGGCATAGCCCACATCCCGCGGTGGTACGCCGGCCAGACGGGCCAGCACGCGCGCGACATGGGCCGTGTTCTGGCCACACTTGCGTATCCTGAGCCACAGGTGCTCGCCCTCGCCCTCCGGCAAGATCGCCGGTATCTCCTCGACCACGAAGTCCTCGGGCTGCTGGCGCAGCAGGCCACTGAGCGGCGGTGTCTGCCGCCAGGCACGGGGCAGGTTCATCGGGGCTTCGGCTTGCTGGCCACGTTGTCGCGCAGATAGACCGGCTGGGCCTCGGCCGCATCCAGTACCTGGCCGGCCTGCAGACGCGGCAATGCCAGCTCCAGCAGATCCCGCGCCTCGGGCAGCGCATCCTCCTCCACCATCCGCGGGGCATGCCCCAGCGTCTGCGCAAGGGCCTCGCCATGGGCGCCCCACCCGGTGCCTGCGCCCATCACGGCATCAGACTCCGTGACCTCATCCGCCCGTACTGCGTGGGGATCGAGCACTGCCTCTTTTCCCAGCAGCTCGGCCAGCCCGCCACTCCCGCGCCTGAAGGCGCCCCAGTACACCTGCCCCATGCGCGCATCGATGGCTGCCAGCGCATGGGTGCAGCCTGCGTTGCGGCGCAGCCCGCCCTGAGCCAGCACCGCCAGGGTGGAGACCGGAATCACCGGGCGCTCCAGAGACAGGGCCAGGCCCTGTACCAGGGAGGTGGCAATACGCACCCCGGTAAAGGACCCGGGGCCGCGGCCAAAGGCAATGGCATCGATGGCCTTGCGTTCCAGTCCGGCATCAGCCAGCAGTTCCTCGATAAAGCTGCCCACCAGCCGCGCATGCTCGCGCGGCGCCACCTGGTGGCGCCAGCGGGATTCACCCCCTGCCAGCAGGGCCACGGAACAGGCCTCGGTGGAGGTTTCCACCGCAAGCAGCACATCGCTCATGCCGCCGCCTCCCGCAGTCTGCGGACGAAGGCCAGGGCCTCTTCGGCCTTCCGGGTGCGCCGAAATGGCGGCAGGCTGTCGAGAAAGACCCGCCCGTAGCCCTTGACGTGCAGCCGGGGATCACAGACCATCAGCAGGCCGCGGTCATGCACGTCACGAATCAGGCGTCCCGCCCCCTGCTTGAGGGCAATCACGGCCTGCGGTACCTGGTAATCGAAAAACGGCTTGCCTCCCGCCGACTTGATGGATTCCAGCCGGGCCTGCATGACCGGGTCGTTGGGTGCGGCAAAGGGCAGCTTGTCGATCACGACCAGGCTGAGGTCGTCGCCACGCACATCCACACCCTCCCAGAAGCTGCTGGTGCCGAGCAGTATGCTTTCCGGCTGCGCGCGGAAGCGCTCCAGCATTTCCCTGCGCGGCAGCTCGCCCTGCACCAGCAGTTCGAAGTCACTGCGCCGTTCCAGCAATTCGGCGGCCTCGCGCAGGGCGCGGTAGCTGGTAAACAGCATGAAGGCACGCCCGCCGTTGGCCTCGAGCAGCGGCAGGGCACGTTCGACCACGGCCTGCACATAGCCGGGCTCGCG
>RFHG01000562.1 GCA_003696465.1 Gammaproteobacteria bacterium
CGCCAGTCCATTCCGCCCACGCCGGGCCAGCCGGAAAAGCAGCCGATGCTGATACCCGTACGCATGGGCCTCATCGGGCCGGAGGGCGAGGCGCTCCCGGTTAACGCGGAGGGTGCAGCGGAAACCGTGCTGCGCCTGACCGAGGCCGAACAGCACTTCGTCTTCGAGGGGCTGCCGGCGCAGCCGCTGCCCTCGCTGCTGCGCGGGTTCTCGGCTCCGGTACGGCTGGAATATCCGTGGACGGACGAGCAGCTGGCCTTCCTCATGGCCCACGACAGTGACGACTTCAATCGCTGGGATGCCGGCCAGCGGCTCTGCGAGCGCGTGCTTCTGGCCGGTGTCAGCGCCCTGCAGGCGGGGCGTACCGAACCATTCCCGGATATCCTGCGCACGGCCTTTGCCCGGGTACTGGCCGACCGGGCGCGTGACCCGGCATTCGTTGCCGAGGCCCTTTCGCTTCCGGGCGAGGCCCTGCTGGCCGAACGCATGGAAGTGGTGGACGTGGACGGAATTCACCAGGTGCGCCAGGCACTCAAGCGCCATCTGGCCCTGGCCCTGGAGGCCGACTGGCTGGCCGCCTGGGAGGAAAACCGGGATACCCGGCCCGATGACCTCGAGGCCCCCGCGCTCGGCCGCAGGCGCCTGCTCAATCTGAGCCTCGACTACCTGGTCGAGACCGGAGCCGAGGCCCATCGGCAGCGGGCCCTTGCGCAGTATCGCGAGGCACGCAACATGACCGAGTGCATGGGCGCCCTGCGGGCGCTGAATGCCTTCCCGTCGAAGGAGCGCAGCGAGGCACTGGAGGACTTCGGCCAGACCTGGAAGGACGATCCACTGGTGATGGACAAGTGGTTCACCCTGCAGGCCATCGCCCCCTTCCCGGAGACCCTGGATCGGGTGCTGTCGCTGATGCAGCATCCGCATTTCTCCATACGTAATCCGAACCGCGTGCGGGCCCTCATCGGTGCCTTCGTGCAGTCCAATCCGGTCGGTTTCCACCGCTCCGACGGCCTCGGCTATCGGCTGCTGGGCGATGTGGTGCTCGAACTCGACCGGCTCAATCCG
>RFHG01000563.1 GCA_003696465.1 Gammaproteobacteria bacterium
AATAGGGCGAAAGCCAGGAAAAGGATACGAATCGGGGTCATGCAGTTGCTTCCTGTTGATGGGTGTTCGGTTGTCTGACCACGGACGGACAAAATGATTCCTCAGCCGCGTGGATGATGGCGCGCATGCAGCTCCTTGAGCCGCTGACGCGCCACATGGGTGTAGATCTGGGTGGTGGTCGGGCTGCTGTGCCCAAGCAGCATCTGCACCACCCGCAGATCGGCACCGTGATTGAGCAGGTGGGTGGCGAAGGCATGCCGCAGCACATGGGGCGAAAGCGGCTTTTCGATATCGGCCTGGCGCGCCCTGCGCTTGATCATGTACCAGAAGGCCTGGCGTGTCATGGGGCCACCCCGACGTGTGACGAACAGGGCCCGCGTGCCCTCCCGGCCACGCAGCAGTTCGGGGCGCGCCTCTGCAAGATAGTGGCGCACCTGCTCCTCGGCCTCCTCCCCGACCGGGACCAGCCGCTCCTTGCTGCCCTTGCCGAGCACCCGAATCACGCCGTGTTCCAGGTTGACCTGTTCCAGGGTCAGCCCCACCAGTTCGCTCACCCGCAGGCCGGTGGCATAGAGCAGCTCCAGCATGGCGCGGTCACGCACCCCCTCGGGCGTATCCGGCTCGGGCGCATCGAGCAGGCGCTCGACCTCCTCTTCGCTCAGGGTCCTGGGCAGTGGGCGCCCCAGCCGCGGGTTGTCGATCACCGCCGTGGGGTCGGCTTCGATGCGCCCTTCCCTGAGCTGGTAACGGTAGAAGCGCCGCAGGGTAGACAGCAGCCGGGCACTGGAGCGTGGTGAGCGATGATGACTGAAGCGCTCGGCAAGATAACCCTCAAGCTCGGCCTGCCCGGCCGTGAGCAGGCCCTTGTCGCGCTTTGTCAGCCAGTTCGCCAGCCCCCGCAAGTCGGCACCGTAGGCGCGCAGGGTATTGTCGGACAGGCCCCGCTCGCTCCACAGGGCATCGAGAAAGCCCTCGATGATGCGCTGCTCAGCAGGGGGAAGCTCAGGGCGCGCACTGGCCATCTCAGGCAACTCCGCGCGCCTGGTCGGCATGAAACTGCTGCGCAAACGTCTCGAAACGCCCGGCCTCGATGGCTGCCCGGATCTCGCGCATCAGCTGCTGGTAGTAATGCAGGTTATGGATGGTGTTCAGCCGGGCGCCCAGGATCTCGCCGCACTTGTCCAGATGCCTCAGGTAGGCACGTGAATAGTTGCGGCAGGTATAGCAGTCACAGGTCTCGTCGATCGGCCGCGTGTCGTCGGCAAAACGGGCGTTGCGGATACGCAGCAGGCCATGCCGGGTATAGAGGAAACCGGTGCGGGCATTACGGGTAGGAATCACGCAGTCGAACATGTCCACTCCGCGGCGCACCGCCTCGACGATGTCCTCCGGCTTGCCGACCCCCATCAGGTAGCGCGGCCGGTCATCCGGCAGCAGCGGGACGGTGGCCTCGAGAATGTGATTGCGCTCGTCCATCGGCTCGCCCACCGAGAGCCCGCCGATGGCATAGCCGTCGAACCCGATTTCCATCAGCCCCTCGGCAGAGACTTGCCGCAACTGCGGATACATCCCGCCCTGCACGATGCCGAACAGGGCCGAGGGGTTGTCGGCGTGGGCCTGCTTCGAGCGCCGGGCCCAGCGCAGGGAAAGCTCCATCGAGGCACGCGCTTCCTCTTCGGTGGCCGGATAGGGCGTGCATTCGTCGAAGATCATGACGATGTCCGAACCCAGCGCGCGCTGCACTTCCATCGAGCGCTCCGGGGTCAGCTCCACCATGCTGCCATCGACCGGTGAGCGAAAGCGCACGCCTTCCTCGGTGATCTTGCGCATGCCGGCCAGGCTGTAGACCTGGAAGCCGCCGGAATCGGTCAGGATGGGGCGCTCCCAGTGCATGAAATCGTGCAGATCACCATGCCGACGGATGATTTCCGTGCCGGGCCTGAGCATCAGGTGGAAGGTATTGCCCAGTATGATCTCGGCACCGAGTTCGACCAGTTCCTCCGGCGTCATGGCCTTGACCGTGCCATAGGTCCCGACCGGCATGAAGGCCGGGGTCTCCACGCTGCCGCGGGGAAAGCTCAGTCGCCCGCGCCGCGCCGCGCCGTCGCTTGCAAGCCGCTCAAACCTCATCATGGCGCTCGATCCACATGGCATCACCATAGCTGAAAAAGCGGTAGCGCTGGGCGACCGCATGGCGGTAGGCCTGCATGACCCGCTGGTGCCCGCCAAAGGCGCTGACCAGCATGAGCAGGGTCGATTCCGGCAGGTGGAAGTTGGTAATCAGGGCATCGACCACGCGAAAACGGTAGCCCGGGGTAATGAACAGGCGGGTATCCCCGGCAAAGGGGCGCAATGTTCCCTCCCCTGCAGCCGCTTCCAGGCTGCGCACGCTGGTCGTGCCCACCGCAACCACACGCCCGCCCCGCGCGCGGCAGGCCTCGACCTGCTCTACCGTCTCGGCGGGAACCTCCACCCGCTCCGCATGCATGCGATGCTGGTGAATGTCCTGTACCCGGACCGGCTGGAAGGTCCCGGCACCGACGTGCAAGGTCACGGTGGCGGTCTCGACGCCCATGGCCTTCAGCGCGTCGAGCAGGGCCTCGTCAAAATGCAGACCGGCCGTCGGTGCCGCCACCGCGCCGGGCCGTCGGGCAAACACGGTCTGATAGCGGCTGCGGTCGGCCGCCTCGTCGACCCGCTCGATATACGGCGGCAGCGGCATGTGCCCCTGCGCCTCGGCCAGGGCCATCAGGTCCTCGCCACCCTCCTCCAGCACCACTCGGAACAGGTCGTCCTCACGCCCGGCAACACGCAGAACACCGCCGCCCTCGAGCAGCAGGCGGGTGCCGGGTTTGGGTGACTTGCTGGCGCGCACATGGGCCAGTGCATTGTGGGCATCCAGCACGCGTTCGAGCAGCACCTCCACCCGACCGCCGCTTTCCTTGCGGCCATACAGGCGTGCCGGGATCACCCGGGTATCGTTCATCACCAGCAGGTCGCCGGGACGCAGCAGGCCCGGCAGGTCACGAAACAGACGATCCACGAGCGGACCCTCCTGCGGCAGGCAGAGCAGACGGCTGGCGCTGCGCTGCTCAAGGGGACGCTGTGCGATCAACTCCTCGGGCAGGTCGTAGTGGAAGTCGCTCAGTTGCATGGCGGGCGATGGTATCACTCCGGCGTGGGAAGAAACATGGGCAACCCGACAGGCGTAAATGTCCCGCTGGGCTTGCAGCCTCACCAGACCGTGTTGCGAATTGGCGGGCGGTTCCATAGAATGCCGCCACCATGCCGAGGTGGCGGAACTGGTAGACGCAGTGGACTCAAAATCCACCGGTGGCAACACCTTGCGGGTTCGAGTCCCGCCCTCGGTACCACCCCTTCAGGCAAGTACCTGCCAGCCGAATCCTCCCTCCTGGCAGGCCAGCATGATCTCCGCCTCACTGCCTTGTGCACCCGTCTGCAGGGCCTCCTCGGCCAGTTCCGGCCGATTGTTCTGTTCGCTCAGGTGCATGCCCACCAGCCGCTGCAGGCGGGCAAGGTCCAGCCGCTGCAGGAGCTCGCGCGCCTGGGCATTGGCCAGGTGCCCCCAGTTGCCCCCGACACGGGCCTGCAGGGCCGGCGGATAGGGACCGCTCGCCAGCATCTCCGGGTCGTGATTGCACTCCAGCAGCAGACCATCGACACCATCGAGCATCTCCAGTACGTGGCCGGTAATGCTGCCCAGATCAGTGAGCAGGCCCAGCCGGTGCCGGCCGTCGTCGAACACGAACTGGACCGGCTCGGCGGCATCGTGCGGGACGGTAAAGGGCCGTATGCGCAAGTCGCCCAGCCGCCATTCGGCATGACCGTGAATGATCTGCACGTCGTGCAAGTCGTTGTCACGGCAGTTGCGCCGGGTACCTGCCGTCATCCAGACCGGCAGCCGGAACCGGCGTGAAAGGACCGGAACACCCCGCACATGGTCGCCATGCTCGTGCGTGACGAGAATGGCATCGAGGGTCTGCGGGTCGATGCCGAGCCGCTGCATGCGTCGCTCGGCCTCGCGCGCGGTGAAGCCGCAGTCGACCAGCACCCGTACTCCGCCCGCCTCGACTATCAGGGCATTGCCCTTGCTGCCGCTGCCGAGCGAGGCGAAACGCATGCCGGGATTCAAAACTGTTCGCGGATGATCTCGAGGGCCTCACGGGCCTTGTCGCCGGTCAATCGTCGGCCTTCCTTGTCGTGCAGGGTGACATAGATGGCGCCATCGTCACCCTTCTGCACATGCACCTGGTACTGCTCCTCGAAGGTCAGCGGCCCGGACTTGCCGAACAGGCGGCTGAAGAAGCCCTGGTTCTCCTCCTTGCCCAGGAAGGTGACATAGTAGATGCCCTTGTTGCGATCCTGGTCATCCACGATCAGGCCACTGCGGTCGAGCAGAACGCCCAGACGCCGCCAGGCGTGGTCGTAATCGGACTGCACGCGCAGTGCGGCCTGCCCCTGGAAGTCCACGATTCGGGCCTCGGGTGCGACCTGTACCGCCTTGCCGGCGGCGAGATCCTGCTTCGCCTGCTCTGCGGCACCGCGATTGCCGAGAAACAGCATCAGGTCGGTCAGCATCTCGGCCTCCAGTGCGGGATCGCTGGGGCGTGACTGCCACACCGTGGTGCTTTCCTGCGGAACCTCCTCCGCGCCGCGGTGAGTCACGAAGATGGCCGTGTAACCATCACCGTCATCGTGCAGGCGGAAGATGAACTTGTCGCGCAGGCCCGAATCCTTGACTGTATCGAGAAAGCCCGAGGCCTTTTCGAACATGCCGCGGATGCCGCCCTCTTCCACGCCCAGGCGGCGCTCTGCCCAGTGGGTCTCGATGAGCCCCTTTTGCGGCTCCTGCCTGCGAATGCGCAGCCCCTGCGCCTCGACAAACTGCTTGATGCGCCCCCACAGCTGCTCCGGCCTCGCCTTGACCCGCAGCCACATCACCGAGCCATCACGCTCGAGCTTCATATCCTCGAAATCGGGCAGCACCTCCTCCTTTGGAGAGGGCACCCCGGTCGCGCCCGCCGTCTGCCCACCCTCGAGTTTGCGGGCGGAGACGCTGCGCTCCTCCGGCAATACATAACTGGTATCGGCATTGGGTGCGCTGAGGTCCGGCGGCACCTCCAGCAGGGCCGTGCTATCGGCCGAGCGGTAGGCAGGCTCGTCCTTGCCGCCTCCGAACCAGGAGCAGCCGCCGAGCAGGCCGGAGATTGCGGCAGAGAAAAACAGAATGGCGATACGCTGCATGACGGGATTCATGTTCGGGCTCACAAGGCTTGAGGCTGCGGATTCAGACATCGATGCCGGCCGCGCGCATGGCCTCGCGTACCGGTGCCTGGGCAGATTCGGAAAGGGGCACCAGCGGCAAGCGGATACCTTCCTCGATCAGGCCCATCTGTTGCAGGGCCCATTTCACGGGGATGGGGCTAGACTCGATGAACAGGCGCTCGTGCAACAGGCGCATGGGCTCATCCAGCGCCCGGGCGCGCTCTGCATCCCCGGCCAGGGCCGCGGCGCACATCTCGTGCATGGTCCGGGGCACCACATTGGCCGTGACGGAGATGTTGCCCTTGCCGCCCAGCAGGATGCACTCGCGCGCCGTGCTGTCGTCGCCGCTGTAGAGATCGAGGCGGTCGCCGCAGCGCTCGAGAATCTCGCGGGCCCGGTCGAGGTCGCCGGTGGCCTCCTTGATGCCAATGATATTCGAGATGCCGGCCAGACGCTCCACCGTTTCCGGCAGCAGGTCGACCGCGGTACGACCCGGGACATTGTAGAGAATCTGCGGGATCGGCACCGCCTGAGCCACCGCCCGGTAGTGCTGGTACAGGCCCTCCTGCGGCGGCTTGTTGTAATAGGGCGTCACCAGCAGACAGGCATCGGCACCGGCCTGCATGGCCAGCTCGGTCAGCTCGATGGCCTCGGAAGTGGCATTGGCACCCGTGCCGGCAATAACTGGAACCCGCCCGGCGGCCAGCTCCACCACCCGGCGCACCACATGCATGTGCTCACGCACATCAAGGGTGGCCGACTCGCCGGTGGTCCCCATGGCGACGATGACATCCGTACCCTCCCCGACATGAAACTCGACCAGGCGCTCGAGCGCGGCCTCGTCGATCGAGCCATCAGGGTGCATCGGGGTGACGAGCGCCACCATACTGCCATGGAACATCGGGGCCTCCAGCTGACCGGGTATTCGGGAACCGCTGAATGGTAAAGGCTGCCCGCCGCAGTGACAAGGA
>RFHG01000102.1 GCA_003696465.1 Gammaproteobacteria bacterium
CTGGAGACTGCCGCCGAGATCAATCGCATGGAACGCGACGGCTGTGATATGGTGGGCATGACCGGCATGCCGGAGGCCGCACTGGCGCGCGAACTGGAACTCAACTATGTTTCATGTGCGATCAGTGCCAACTGGGCTGCAGGCCGCGGTGATGCGGAGATCACCATGGCCGAGATCCAGCAGAACCTCGAACAGGGCATGAAAACCGTCGCCCAGCTCCTGGAGGAGGTGGTCACCCTGCTCAACGGATGACTTGACTGGAGCCTCCGATCGATTCGGACATGATCCGTCCAGCCTGAAGACCAGATGGCCCGGGGACGCCCGCGTCAGATCGGGGCGTCCGCCCTGAGCAACCCATGGTTTTGATGCCAGGCGGCCATGTCGGAACCCGGGAGTCGAACCTGGATCCGTGAAGCCGACACCCCACAAGCCCGCTGCGGGCATCCTGGACACCCTTTTCCTGCTGCTGACGCTCTGCGCCCCGACCGCCGGCTTGTCGGCCACTGCGGCATCAAATGCGCCATTGCCGGTGCTGCCTGCGGACCTCGCGAGTGGCTTCATTGGCCACGCCTCCGGCTGGCTGGCCGAAGCACCCGACCATGAACTGAGCGCCACCGAGGCCCTGCAGGCATTGGAGCAGGGGCGCTTCCAGCCAGGTGAACGGCCCATTCTCAATTTCGGGATCGATCGCCCGCCGCACTGGGTGGCATTCCGCGTACACAATCCGCGCGAGCGGGCGGTAACGCGCCGGGTCGAGGTGCGCAACAGCTGGCTCGACCGGCTCGATGCCTGGCAGTACCGCCCCGACGGCAGTTTCACCGCGCTGCACATGGGCGACACGCTGCCCCAGGGCCAGCGCCCGGTTCCGGGCCGGTACTTCGCCTTCGATGTAAAGCTGCCGCCGGGCGAGAGCCTCTTCCTGCTGCGGGCACAGACACCCGACCCCCTGATGCTGCCCGTCTCGATAGGAAAAATCGAAAGCACCTACCTGAAGAACCTGCTGGAAGGATATGGGTACGGCGCCCTGTACGGACTGGTCATCGGGCTGCTGGCCTTCAACCTGGTGTTGTACCTTAGGCTGAAGAATCCGGTCTACCTGACCTACACGGCCTTTCTTGTCGCCTTTCTGCTGATGAACCAGTCCTATACCGGGCACGGATTCTGGTGGTGGTGGCCCGAGCATCCAGGCTGGCAGCAATGGTCGAATGTGGTCTTCATCACCCTGTTCGGGGTTGCGCAGATGCAGTTTGCACTGGCGTTCCTCGACATCCACGGACGGGCACCGCGCGTGTGGAAAGCAATACAGGGGCTGTGCCTCGTGCTGATCGGCCTGGTTGCAATAGCCAGCGTTCGTGGTGAGCAGGGCATGGCCGTATTCCTCGCCATTGCCGGCGTCCTCGTCCTGGCCTCGGCGGCACTGGCCATGGGCATTCAGGGCATGCTGACGGGCCAGGGCGGGGCACGGCTGTTCGTGGCTGCATCGACCGCCAGCCTCACGGGCGGAATCATCACGGCCATCAGTGTGATGGACTGGGTTCCGTTCACGCTCTTGGGCTATCATGCCGTCGAATTCGGGGTGGCCATCGAAGCCGTGCTGTTGTCGATTGCCTTGTCCGCCATGGTCAGGGAAGCCCGGCTCGCCCGCATGGCCGCCGAGACCGTGGCGCGCACCGACCCGCTGACCAATATCTACAACCGCCGCGCCTTTGTGGAATATGCCGAGGCCGCTGCCCGCAACGACGATCTCAACGGCACCAGCTCGAGCTGCATGCTCATGGATCTGGATTTCTTCAAGAATCTGAACGATCAGCTCGGGCATGCAGCTGGCGACGAGGCACTCAGACGGGTATCGGACCGGATTGGGCGAATGATCCGGAAAGGCGACATCCTGGCGCGGTGGGGGGGCGAGGAATTCGTCATTTACCTCCCGAACACGGAGGCACTCGAGGCCGAGCAGCTTGCACAGCGCATCCGCAAGGCCATCGCCGGCATGGGCATCAATGATGCGGGCGGTCATAGCGTGATTCGTCTCACGGTGAGCATCGGCGTGACCACGCATCGGCCCGAAACGGGCGACCGTCGCGCGCGTGACCTCGAGCACATGATCCTTGCCGCCGACAGGGCGATGTACCGGGCCAAGGAGGAAGGGCGCAACCGGGTGGTGGCTGTCCCGGGCGGGGGCGCTGCTGTTGCCTGATGCCATATTTCCGGCCTCTGGACTATTTAACATAATATCCATTATGTGTAATTATGGATGCGCCATTCGGGATAGCCTGCAGCGCCATTCATCCGCCCCGTGACGCGCGAGTGTGCGCAAGTTCACGATTTTCTTGCCGCTGGCTGTACCAAGGTACTAAGATAGCAGTACCACCGATTCGCCGACACTATAAACAAAACACGACAAAGAGCTGCCAATGAAACTGCTCATCATCGACGACCATCCGCTTTTCCTCGAAGGCATCGGCCTCGTTCTGCGCCAGCTGGGCGGAGATTTCGAGACCATCGAGGTAGATTCCGCCCCGGCCGGCCTGCAGAAGCTCGAGGAACAGCCGGACATCGCGCTGGTTCTGGTGGACATCTCCATGCCCGGGATGAGTGGTTTCGATTTCATCGAGGAACTCGAGCAGCGGCAGATCACCACTCCGGTTGCCATTCTTTCGGCCACCACAAACCTTTACGATGTGAAAAAGGCCATAGAAATGGGCGCCCTGGGCTTCATCCCCAAGGCCTCCGACAAGGAAGAAATGCGCCATGCGCTGGAGACCATCTTCTCCGGCGAGGTATACATTCCACCCGGAATCGAGGATCAGCTCGAGGCGCTGATGGCCGCGGACGACACCGACCCCGAGGCCGTACTGCGCAGCCGCGCCCGTCAGCTCGGCATCACGCGCCGCCAGCTGCAGGTGCTTCAGCTGCTGGCCAAGGGTTACACCAACCGGCGTATCGCCGAGGAGCTGAATCTGACGGAACGCACCGTCAAGGCCCATGTTTCGGCCCTGTTCAGCCTGCTCAATGTGGGCAACCGCACCGAATGCGTGCTCGAGGCCGATCGCCTGGGCCTCACCAGTGCCCCGGAACAGCGCAAGGAATTCACCTTGTCAGACGAGTAATCGTCATCCGCAACTGGGCCGGATTGATCGGCTTGTGCAGCACCGGCAACCCGGCCTCCCGCACCTGCTTCAGCACCGCCTCGCTGGTATCGCCCGTCACCACGATGGCCGGCAGATCGGGCCGCTCCAGCGCCTGGCGCAACTGCGCCACCACCGCAGTGCCGTCCATACCCTGCCGCAGCCGGTAATCCGTGATGACTAGGCAGGCCCGTTCGGCATCAACCTGCCCCAGGATCTCGTCTGCCGTTTCTCCGACCAGCACCTCGGCCCCCCAGCGTTCGAGCAGAATGCGGGTGGCATCCCTGATCTCTTTTTCATCATCAATAACAATTACTTGGCAATTATTTTTAAAGAGCTTACTTAATTTTGAACCACGCCCGGCACGCGCCCCTTCCGCCACCTCGGTCACGGGACGGCTACTGCGCCGGGCACACACGGCAAACACCGAGCCCCTGCCGGGCTCCGAACGCACCTCGATGGCGTGATCGAGCAAGCTGGCCATGCGGCGGGCGATGGCCAGCCCCAGGCCCAGACCCTTGCGCCGATCGCGTTCCGGATTGTGGATCTGGTAGAACTCCTCGAAGATCTGCGCGCGCTCTGCCTCGGGAATTCCCGGCCCGCTGTCGCGGACCTCGATGCACACCCGCCCGTCCCTGCGCCAGCGACAGCCGACCAGGATACGCCCCCGCTGCGTGTGGCGGATGGCATTGGAGACAAAATTACGCAAAATTCGCTCGAAAAGGACAGGATCTGTCTCGATCGTGCATTTTTTGCTCTTGTGCAGCAAAAGCTCCAGCCCCTTCTCCCGTGCCTCCGGCGCCAGCGCATCCACCACCTTTTCCATCAACGGGCCGAGGGCCACGGGCTGCACATGCACCTCGACGATTCCGGCATCGAGCTTGGAGATGTCGAGCAGGGCGTTCAACAGCCCCTCCAGCGCCTGCATCGAGTGGGTCACCTTTTCTACCAGGCGGCGCGTCTCTCCGCCTCTCACCTTTTCCGCCAGCACGCTCAGATAGAGCCCCATGGCATGCAGCGGCTGACGCAGATCATGCGAGGCCGCGGCAAGAAAGCGCGACTTGGCCCGGTTGGCCCGTTCGGCGACATCACGCTGTACCTTGAGCACGTCCACCAGTTCGATGTTCTCGTAGCCCAGCAACAAAAGCTGCTGGTTGGACCAGCTCAGCTTGAAGCCGAAATACAGATTGACCACGAGAAAGATCAGGGCCAGCACCCCGAGCAGCGCCAGATCCGCGGGTGCAAAGAAAATCAGCTTGGCCGAGAGCAGGCCAATCAGGGGAATGGAAAAAAGCAGGTAGGCCGGCATGTACGAGGCCAGTGCCCCGAGTGAACTGCCGGCGAGCGAAAGATAGATCATGATCACATAGATCAGGTGCAGGGGCTGGTCGGGATCGACAAAGAAAAACGCCGAACCGCCCCACAACAGCCCGGAGGCCAGCGACAGCACGGCAAAACGTCGCCCCCATTCGATGGCGCGGTAGATGTGATGCGGGCCCTGCTGGTAGCGGTGCTGGTAGTACAGACGAATGGCCGCGAACAGAAACACGGCCAGCACGAACAGAAGCAGCTCCTTGCGCGGCACCACATCCCACGAGACATAGAGCATCAGCAGTGCCGCGGCCAGATGGGCCACGATGATCATCGGCTGGCGCTCGGCCAGCATCTCGACCTTGCGCGCCCGGATTTCGTTCAGGTATTCCTCTGAAAGACGGCGTTTCTGTTTCATTCCGCTGCTCCGTTCCTCGCCTGCCATCATGCCCAAGCCCCGGCAGCCTCGCAATCACCGGCGGGTTCCCGGGCTATAATCGGGCCGCATCCACCGGCCGGAGCCCGCCATGACCCCCGAATCCGCAGCCGACGAGTTTCCGCTCGATCCGGCACTTTGCCACCTCAACCATGCGGGAGTTGCCCCGTGGCCGCGCCGGGCGGTTCAGGCGGCCTGTGATTTCGCCACCGAGAACATGCGCCAGGGCTCGCTCGACTACCCGCGCTGGCTGCGGGCAGAACAGGATCTGCGGGAAAACCTGGGGCAGCTGCTTGGCGTGGCCGATACCGAGGGCGTGGCCCTGGTGCCCAGCACCTCGGCAGGCCTTTCCCTGGTGGCGCACGGGCTCAGCTGGCAGGCCGGCGACGAGATTGTGATCCCGGCCGGCGAGTTCCCCTCCAACCGTATCGTCTGGGATGCGCTTGCCACCCGCCATGACGTGCGACTGGTCGAGGTGGCACCGGGCCGCGATCCGGAGGCCAGCCTGATCGCGGCAATGAACCGCAGGACCCGCCTGCTGTCGGTCAGCGCCATCGACTATGCCACCGGACTGCGCCTGGATCTTGAGCGGCTCGGCCAGGCCTGTCGCCAGCGGGAGATCCTTTTCTGCGTCGATGCCATCCAGCAACTTGGCGCCCTGCCCTTCGATGCCGAGGCCTGTCAGGCCGACTTCGTGGCCGCCGATGGCCACAAGTGGCTGCTCGGACCGGAAGGGCTGGGGGTCTTCTGGTGCCACCCCAAGCGACTGGATCTGCTGCAGCTCAACCAGCATGGCTGGCACATGGTCGAGCAGATGGGCCATTTCGAGGCCCCGGACTGGACACCGGCACGCAGTGCGCGCCGCTTCGAGCCGGGCAGCCCCAACATGACCGGCATCCATGCCCTGCGTGCCAGCACCGGCCTGCTGCTGGAAACCGGCATGACCGAGGTGGCCGCGGCCCTGCGCAGCCGGCGCCAATACCTCGAGGCCGGCCTCGAGCAGCTGGGCATGGCAATTCACTCGCCCCGTGACACAGCCCGGGATTCCGGCATTCTCGTTTTCAGCCACCCCCGGATCGATGCCACTGACCTCTACAGCAGGCTGATGGACGCGCGAGTACTCTGTGCCCGCCGCGGCCGCGGCGTGCGTTTCTCGCCTCATTTCTACACGCCCTTCGACACGCTGGATCGCGCTCTGGAGCATGTGGGCGAAATCCTCGCCAGCACGGACTGACATACCCGCCAAGGAACCGCCCTGGCCCGGCCATGGTCTATGCTCATGACAGGGAATGAAAAACAACGAATCCGGACAGGAACCGGAAGCGACTGCCAAAATGGCCGCACCAGAGGAGGTGCATCATGGCACAGGGATTCAGCAACTGGTTATGGAACCGGCTGACGCGCTGGCTCGTCCACGAGCCGCCCGGCATCAGCGAGCATTTGTCCGACTACGACCGGTTGCAGTACGAAATTCGCCCGGCCGATGTGCTGCTGGTCGAGGGCCGCAGCCATGTCAGCGAAATCATCAAGATCATCACCCTGAGCAACTGGACACACGCCGCGCTCTACATCGGCAGGCTGCACGACATCGAGGATCCCGACACCCGCCGTTATGTGCTCGACCATATCGGTCATGATGCCGACCCGGGCGAGCCGCTGGTCATCGAGGCCCTGCTGGGTGAAGGCACCCTCGTTTCCCCGCTCTCCCGCTACGAGAGCTACCATGTGCGCATCTGCCGCCCCAAGGGACTGTCGCACCGCGATGCGGTTGCCGTCATCCGCCATGCCGCCTCGCGCCTAGGCAGCGACTACGACGTGCGCCAGATACTGGACCTGGCACGCTTCCTGTTCCCCTACGGCATCCTGCCGCGGCGCTGGCGTTCCAGCCTGTTCCAGCACAA
>RFHG01000564.1 GCA_003696465.1 Gammaproteobacteria bacterium
CGCCGACCCGGCCGAGGGGCGCACCCTGGTCCGTTTCGCCTTCTGCAAGTCCCGGGATGTCCTGGAAGAGGGGGTAAGAAGGCTGCGCCAACATTTCGGTTAGCAGGAAGATACCGTCCTTTAAGTTGTTCTTAAGCTTCCCGGTGACATGGTCGACAAGGGAGATACCAGATTTCTCCGAGGAGTTCGACCATGCACCTGTACCGTTTTATCCTCCTGTTCCTCTGTCTGCTTTCTCCTGGCGTTGTCCTTGCCAACGAACCGGTTGTCGTGGCCGGCACCGGCGACAGCCAGGCGCTGTTGCGCCAGCTGGCCGGCGCCTACGAAACCAAGGTGCCCGGTGTCCGGGTCGAGGTGCCCGACAGTATCGGCAGCAGCGGCGGCGTGCGCGCCACCGCCGCCGGGCAGTGCGACCTCGGCCGGGTCGCCCGGCCGTTGAAGGACAAGGAAAAAAAATACAACCTGCACTACCGGGTCTTCGCCTACTCGCCGGTGGTCTTTGTGGTCAATGCCAGCGTGACCGGGGTGGACAGTCTAAGCACCGAGCAGGTGCTGGGTATCTATTCGGGGCGCGTCGGCAACTGGAAGGAACTGGGCGGCCCGGACGCTGTCATCCGTGTGGCCAACCGGGAAAAGGGGGATTCCTCCCGCTCGGTGCTGGAAAAGAAGGTGCCTGGCTTCAAGGCGCTGACCCCGGTGGGCGGGACCCTCTACAACACTCCGGAAACGGTGCGCACCCTGGCGGAAAACCCCTTTACCATCGGCTACCTGCCACTGGCGATGGCGCATGATTCCCGCCTGAAGGTGCTGGCGTTCAACGGTATCCGGCCCGAAGCCGACGCCGTGCTCTCCGGGCGCTATCCGCTGGCCAGCCCCTTTGGTCTCATCTGGAAGGACGGCGTGCGTCCCGAAGCTCTCGGATTCATGGCCTACCTGTTTTCGCCCGAGGCGCGGGAGCTGATGCGTCGCGCCGGCGTGGTGCCTACCATCGACTGAGGCTGGCTGATGGCTACGATCCGTTCCCGCCTGCTCGCCTCGCACCTGCTGGTGCTGGCGCTCCTCTCCGCGCTGCTGTTCGGCGTCTGGATGGTGCAGCTGCGTCGGGCGACCATCGACGACCACCTGGCTGAGCTGGACGGCGATGTCAGGCAGGCGGTGCGCAACACCATCTCCCAGCTTGAGGTGCGTCAGCTCGCCCTGGAGCGCATGGCGGCCGGGCGGCCGGTGGTCGAGTATCACCGCACCTATCGCGAGCTGGCGCTGATCGATTTTCTCGACGATTTTCGCACCCTGTTCGACGAGGTGCTCGTTGCCGACAGCAGTGGGACCGCCGAGCTGCGCCTGCACCGGGGGGAGCCGAAGGAGGCCGACAGCCTGCCGGTCGCCCGCGATCGTCTGAAAGCTCTGGCCGATCAGCCCGGACGGGTACGCACCTGGCTGGTGCAGGAGGCCGCCGGACCGACCGTCTGGGTGGGAATCGGTCTGTTCAACTATTTTGCCAATCGCCTCGACGGCTATCTGCTGGCCGGTTTCCCCCTGGGCGA
>RFHG01000565.1 GCA_003696465.1 Gammaproteobacteria bacterium
AGGGTATCTAATCCTGTTTGCTCCCCACGCTTTCGCACCTCAGTGTCAGTATCAGTCCAGGTGGTCGCCTTCGCCACTGGTGTTCTTCCTAATATCTACGAATTTCACCTCTACACTAGGAATTCCACTCACCTCTCTCGAACTCTAGACTGGCAGTATTGAGGGCAGTTCCGAGGTTAAGCCCCGGGATTTCACCCCCAACTGACCAGCCCGCCTACGCGCGCTTTACGCCCAGTAATTCCGAACAACGCTAGCCCCCTTCGTATTACCGCGGCTGCTGGCACGGAGTTGGCCGGGGCTTCTTCTGTGGCTACCGTCATTATCTTCACCACTGAAAGAGCTTTACAACCCTAGGGCCTTCTTCACTCACGCGGCATGGCTGCGTCAGGGTTTCCCCCATTGCGCAATATTCCCCACTGCTGCCTCCCGTAGGAGTCTGGGCCGTGTCTCAGTCCCAGTGTGGCTGATCATCCTCTCAGACCAGCTACAGATCGTCGCCTTGGTGAGCCATTACCTCACCAACAAGCTAATCTGACGCGGGCTTATCTAATGGCGATAAATCTTTCCCCCGTAGGGCGTATACGGTATTAATTCCAGTTTCCCGGAGCTATTCCGTACCACTAGGCAAATTCCCACGCGTTACTCACCCGTCTGCCACTTTCCACCAGAGCAAGCTCTGGCTTCACGTTCGACTTGCATGTGTTAGGCCTGCCGCCAGCGTTCGTTCTGAGCCAGGATCAAACTCTCAAGTTTGATAATTTTGATACTGGCATTCCCTGGAGGGAAAACTCCAGGGGGTCGCTGCGTCACTTAACGTCTTTGACGAGTCCCGACATTTAGTCATGCGCCCATCCCGAAAACGGGACACGCACAAAACATGGGTGTCGGTAAACGCAGTCTTGCCAGAGTCTCGTTCATCCACACTTCCCTGCCGGCAGCACCGAGATGCCTTCGGCGTTCGGGAGGTGGACTCGCCAGGACTCCGCCGTCTGCGTTTCCCTTTCTTCCAAACCACATTGTCAAAGAGCCTTGGGGTCGTGGCCCGCCACAAGCATTCGTGGCGAAGACCCCAGCCCCTAATGGAAACAAATGCTCCCATCAGAGTCAAACGCAACAACGGCCGTTATCCGGGCAATTCCGGAGCCAGCCCCGCATTGCAGAATGAGTAAGATGTGCGCGGACACGAGAAATCAGCAGGTGATGCGTCTCACCCGCGCAACGGTGCTTAGATAGTGATTTCCGGGGCCGCTTGTCAAGCGCTGATTTTCGTTTTCTGTCAAAAAATAACGCGCGCCCCGCAGCCCTCCCGCCGCAGCCCTGCACAACTGCGGATTTTCGCCTTTCCTGTCACATTCCTGCCCGATTGCCTCGCCAATGTCCGCACTGGGATTAACGTCCTGTTAGGGACTTCCCCGCCATAATCGTTAATCAAGAATGAATGGCGGGAGGTCGAATTCTGTCGAACCGTCCGGCGCGCAGCCTCTGCACGCCGGGCACAGTGGAAGCAACTATTCCTTGCGGGGGAATTCCAGGCCCATACATGAATGCTCCGGCTGGTTGACAAGGCGTTAACGTGTCGGCACATTCCCGGGCACCTCTTCAGGGAACCCCGGTCGGGGGAGAGAGTCACCAGACCCGAATACCGCAACTGATCAGTTTCGTTTGAAGAAACGATTCCGGGCGGCAAATGCCCCGGGAAGGTGCGGATCCGGAGACGGGGGGAAACAGGCCTTGATCATTCGACGCCGCCGCTCTGCGGGACGCAGGACAGGAAACGCGCTGGTTCCCGTGTATGGGAAGAAGGCGCTGCCCCAGATCTATCTGCGCGAGACCGGCCCGGCCACACCGGCCGTCTTTCTTCCCGAGTCGGGAGAGTCGGGCGCTGCGACCCGCCTGAAATGGCTGGTCAGCACATGCCTTGCCGGCGTCGTTGGCGTCGCCGTGATCGGCGTTTCCGTTTATGCCTCCCTCAACATGGATGACGGCAGCGGCATGGTTTCATCGATCCGCCGGGCCAGCCTGGCGGCGATGCAGCCCGTCACCACCACCCGTCTCGCCCGGCGGGATCAGAAGGTCGCCGGCCGCAAGACCGCCCGCATCCAGTTCACGGACCGCGGGCTGGCAACCAAGCAGATCATTCACGAGACCGTCGAGGAGCGGGTTGGTGATCGCGACTACATCAAGATCAAGCCCTATGCGCGGGTGATCGCGCGGCTGGCGACGGTCCCCCCCAAAGCGGACGGCCGAATCCCTCCCTTCAATCCCTTCAAGCTGTATGCGAACCCCAAGCCTCTCACCGAGAGCGCCGAAGCGGCTCATGACAGCACCCGCGAGGTAACGCAGCGTGTGCTGGAATATGAGGGGAGCCTGCTGCCGGTGGAGGACTCGCTCATGCTGAGCACCGACACCGTCGCCGAGCTGATCGCGGAGACCGGCGACCTGCTGGCCGACGGCCCTTATGCCATGCGGCCGGGCCTCATCCCCGAAGCGGAAGAGGGTGGCCTGGTGCACAAGGCAGCCTACCGGCCTGACGCACCCCCCGGCGGGCTGAGCGAGGAAGCGGTCCCGCCGCGCACGACGATCGTCGAGAAGAGCTGGGTCGAGAGCGAAGACGAGATCGAGCAGACCAATGCGGAAGTCCGCACGGTCACGGTCAAGCGCGGCGACACGCTGACCAGCATCCTCACGCGCAATGGCGCCGAGCCCTGGCAGGCCAAGGCGATCTACGAGGCCATGCAGCCGGTCTTCTCCGCCCGCGACCTGCGCAGGGGCCAGCAGATCCGCTTCACCCTGGTTCCCGCCTCCAGCGACAGCATCGAGATGGAGCCGGTCAGGATCAGCATCTTCAGCGGCGCCAAGCATGAAGTCACCGTCGCCCGCAATGCCGATGGAACCTATGTCGCCAGCGATGAGGCGGTCGATCTCAAGACGGGCCGGGGGCTGCGTGCCAAACCGCAGCGGGCGACGCTCTATACGAGCTTTTATGACGCCGCTCTCAACCAGAACCTGCCGCCGGAGCTGATCACCAAGGTCCTGCGCATCCACTCCTATGATGTCGACTTCAAGCGCCCGGTGCGCCCCGGAGACACATTTGAAGTCTTCTTCGACCTGAAGAAAAAGGG
>RFHG01000103.1 GCA_003696465.1 Gammaproteobacteria bacterium
AGGCCGCGCTGGGCACGCATGGCGGTCCAGCCGCTGTAAATCTTGCCGCCGACCTTCAGCTCCACGTCAGCCATTCAACACCTCCAGAGATTCGCCACCGGGTACAAAACCGGGATGACGGATATTGTTGCGGACCACGATCTCGCCAGCACGGGAAGCATCGCCGTATATCTGGTGCGCCAGCAGCAGGGCCGGGGTGGTGGCGGACGTGATGATCGTCCGCACCGAGGGTAGTTGAGCACCACGCCCCCGAAGATCGGCCGATACCGCCGCGCGCAAGGCCGACAAGTTCTGGTAGACCACATCGGAAACCGGGCGGCCATACACCGGATCGACTGCTTCCATCTGGGCATCTATGGCATCCGCCAGGCGATCGCGCACTGCCAGTGCCTCATCACGGGTCGGGAATGTGGCCAGCGCGGACTGCCGCGCTGCCTCGGCAACCGCCACGCGCTGCACAATCCGATGCAATGCTGCAGAAGACCGCGACTGCTGCCTGCGCGCTCCGGTGGTGGCTGCAATGGCCGGGCTGCTTTCTCCGGCGGAGAACAGCGATTCGTACATGCCAATTGCCCTCAGGGGCTCACTGGCAACTGCCTGGACCTGCCCCAGTGCGCCTACGATGGCCACCGCCATGTTGCCCGGGGCGCGAATCGCTGCCGCAATCGGCCCACTCACATCGCCCACCAGTCTCGTCAGGCCGTCCAGGGTGCGATCCAGCTCACTCTCGAGTTCGGCGACCAGCGCCTCCGGCAGGCCCTCCACACTCCATTCGGAGGAAAAGTCAGCCGTGGCCGCCTCCACCAGCGCATCGCTGCGCGCCAGTACCAGGCTTCTGGTGTCAGTTGCCGTGGCAGGCTGGGCAGCCTCACCGGCTTCCACGAAGACAATGGAGAAGCGGGCAATGCCACCTTCTCGGGTGCTTTCACTCAGGCGGTAGCCGCGTACCGCAACCTGCAGGCGCCCAAGGTACGGGTGTACCAGCGTGCCCGGCCCGTCACCGGATTCCAGCGCCTCAATCAGCGCATCCCGTGCTGCCATGTAGTCGCCGCTACGTTGGCCATTTTCTGTGATGGTCGAGGCCAGCACGTAGGCCTCTACCTGATAGCTGCGCGCATCGCGCCCCAGATCCTCTGCGAAGGGCCGATCACGCAGCGGATATTCATGCACCGCCAGGCGGCGTCCTCCACTCACCCCGGCCTGCTCCACCTGGAACGGCACATTACGGAACGAAGCCTGCTGCAGTCGCTCGAGCCAACTCACGATGCTAGACTCCTGGTGTTAGGCATCCAGGCGAGAGGAAACCAATGCGAAAACTGCTGATTTCGGTCACGCTGTTGCTGGTCAGCCAAGTAACCACTGCCGGCAATGTGCTCACGGACATATTCCGCTATGAGTGCAAGCATGCCAGCGCCGAGAAAGATGGCTTTACATGCACTACGGACAGAAACGGCGTCATGCACATCCGTCTTGCGCACGATCCAAAGAGCCAAAGCGAGGAGAAAAACGAATACACGGCCTACCAGCTCAGTAAGCTGCTGAAGAGCTACCATTCCATGCCAGACCCACATTCCTCTACGGGGCGCGCCAGCAAGTTCTACATTACCGCAGACTACTGGCCAGCGACCCGGAAGAAATCCTGCTCTTTTATTAAGACCCAGCTCAGGGTGGGCGAGCCGCATATTGACCGCTACAGCTGGACGTGCCAAGAAAACAAATAGCCTCACGGCGCTACTCCCCACACAGAATACGTCTCGGCTTCCATCTGCACTCCGCCACTGGCGGTTGCTTCGCGCACCTGTGGCCGCCCGTCTCCGGTCACCTCGACGCGGATCAGCCCGCCGACCTCGGCCCGCCCGGCGCCGGGGTCGAGGGTACGCGCGGGTGCCGCGGCGCTCATCGACAGGCCCAGCCTTGACTTGATCCACCCTGGCAGCATGTCGGCCAGGCCCTGGATCTTTTCTCTGAGCATCGCGGCCAGATCAAAGCCCGTCACGGCCTTGATGAGGCCGTTCAGGGACTCGAGCAGCAGGGTGAAGGGATTGAACTCCTGGATCAGCTTGACCACGCCTTGCAGGAAACCGCCCTTGAAGGCCTTTTTCACGGCATTGAACTTGCCCGTAAACCATTCGGTGATGCTGTCCCAGTTCTTGTAGATGAGGTACACCGCGCCGGCGATGGCAGCGACTGCCCCGAGGATCCAGCCGACCGGAGTGGCCATCAGCGCTGCGCCCAGGCCATACACCGCCTGGGTAGCCGTCACCAGAGAGAGCAGAAGCGGGCCAGCCATGATCGCGACCAGGGCGGCGACCACGGGCTTCCATGAGCCGAAGAGGTCATGCAGCCACCGCAGCCCGCTGCCGACGGCTTGCATCATCGACCAGATGGCCTGCAGTACTTGCCAGAGGGTTTTCAGGGCCTCGACGATATTCACACCGACTTGCCGCGCGATCTCATCCATACGGCCACTGGCCGCGAGCGCGTTCAGCATCTCCAGGAACGCGCCGAGCTTGCCCTTGAGCCAGTCGAACACACCATTGGCCATCACCTTGTTGGCGAAGCGGGTCCACTGATCGGAAATCATGGAGATCATGCCGGACCAGGTCTTCGCCTGCTCGGCGGCTGCGCCCTTCGATGACCTGCCCATCTCCTCGACCAGGGCGCGGATGGCCTCGCGACCGAGTCGCCCCTTGCGCGAGAGCTCCTGAACCTGGGCTGCGGTGATTCCCATGCGCCTGGCCAGCAGATCCCATACCGGCACCCCGCGCTCGATGAGCTGCAGCGCCTCCTCCCCCTGCAGCTTGCTCTTGGTCCATGCCTGGCCGACGGCCAGGATGATGCCCTGCATGTCGGCGGCCGAGCCGCCCATCTTGGCGGTCTGGTCGACCAGCGCCTGGAGCGTGCCGTCGGTCGGGTCCAGCCCGAAGGTGCGCAGGCGCACGAAGGCCTTCATCATGTCGTCGAGCTCATAGGGCACCGTGTTCGCAAACTGGCTGACCCAGTCCATCGACCTGGCGGCCGCCTCGTTGCTGCCCTCCAGGCTCCTGAGCATGGCCTGGTATTTCTCGAACTGCGCGGCGGTGTCAATGAACAGCTTCTTGAACGCGAAACCGGCCGCGCCGGTGAGCGCGGTGGCCCGGGCGGCGAAGGCGGCGGCCTGTCGGGTCACATTGCCAAGCGCCCGGCCCGTGTTGGCCGCCTGCACAGAGATACGATCCAGGCCACTGTTTCGGGACAGGCCTTCGAGTTGTCTGCCAAGGCGCTTGATCGGGGCGGTCGCCTGATCGACCACCTTGATCAGCAAGCTAACGTTCATGTCGCTCATAGAATCGCTGCGCCTGTTGATGCCATGAAAGCAACTCGACCGCCTCCAGCTCCATCAGCTCGGACGGCGGCCACCCGAAGGCAAACGCGAGGTCTGCCGCTATTTCCCGCCAGTTGGCAGGACACCCCCGAAAAAACCGGCCACCGCCTCGGATACGGCAGCAAAGTCCTCGCCGTCCATCTCCTCGACCGCCGAGGGCGGAATGGCGGCCAAGGCGCTGATCAGGCGTACGCTCTTGTCCACATCGCCTTCGGCCTCGTCCAGCGCCTTGAGGTGCTTCACGCGCGGCCGCGGCAGTTCCAGGGTGTCGATGACCTCACCGTTTGCCGTGATGGGGTACTTGAGCCTGATGGTTTTGATCGCGTTGTCCGACATGGGTTACGCCTCCTCGGCCGGCATGCCGGCAAACTTGAGCGGGATCTTGCCGCCTTCGCCCTCGCTCAGTACGGGCGGATCGGTCAGGAAGGCATGGCGTACGATGTACACCTGCCCGGTGTCGCACTCGAAGGTGATGGTGGCGTTGGTGATGCTGCGGATGGTCTCCAGGCTGTCGCCCTTCGCCAACGAGATCTCGCACTCGACCGTGGCCTCTTTGGTTTTCTCGGCATAGCCGTGGACCGTGCCCGCGCCCACCACCGGTTCGCGCACCTGGCCACCCAGATCGATCTTCGCACCCGGATTGGAGCGCAGCAGGTCGCCGTCGACCTTGATGTAAGCAGTGCCAAGTAGCTGTGGCATGGTTCAGGCCTCCTTAAACGATGAACTGGATCTGCTCGGCGAAGACGCGGAGCTGGTTGACCAGGTTCGGCGGACTCATGACGTCGATGCGGTTGGGATCGTTGGCGTTACGCTCGACGATGAGATCGGTCTTGTACTGGTCGAAGTCCTCCACCAGCCCCTGCAGCTCGAGCTCCCGGAACAGCGCCAGCAGCTCGGCACGGATGATGCCCGGCGTGACAATCGCCTGGCCGGGACCGAACTGGGTGCCGTCGTCCGCCAGCTTGTGGCGCGGAAACTTCTGCGTGATGCGCGCACGGGTGGCGTAGCGGATGTAGCCCAGGGTCGCCGGCGTGGTCACGTCCAGGTAGGAGGTGTCTTCCACGCCGTAGGCATTGACCTGGTAGGTGGTGATGGCCCGCTCGATGAGCACCTGGCCGCCGGCGTCGACGGTGTAGGTGCTGATCCCGTCGTAGAGCAGCAGGTTGCGCTCCTCCATCGTCCAGCGATCCTCCACGGCCGGCGGCAGGATGCCGGGCAGCGGCAGGGTCTGCAGGGGGCGGGCCGGATCGATGGACAGGCTCTTGGCCGCCACGGCGGCGTACACGGCCGCCCAGATCCAGGGCGGCGTGGGCGAGCTGTTGGTGCCCATGCAGGTGACCAGGTGGTCGTTGCGGCCGTCGCCGAAGGTGCCGGTGGCGGCGTGGGTGCCGCGGTAGGCGCTGTAGGCGATCCCGTCCACCATGCGCGTGGGGCCCCAGCGGTCCTTGAGCTCGAGCGCCAGCGCATCGAGGTTGGCGGTGTCGGTGTAGGGCATGACGATGGTGTTCCACCACTCGTCACCGAAGGCCGCGATGGCGGTGTTCACGTCGGGGTTGGCGGCACCGCCGGACATGCCCGTGATCGTCACGGCGATGCCGGCCGGGGTGCGCTCGCCCTGGTAGTAGTTCACGCGCAGATCGATATCGTTGCCGGCCTCGCCAGCATGGCGCGCGGTCAGGTCCACCTGGGTGGTCACGGAGGCATTGACGGCCGCGGCGACCGGCAGGGTGTCGTCGGCGTTGATGGCAGCGGCCAGTGCCGCGGCCACCGCAGCCCCGGTGTCTCCCGACTTGACGCCCACGCGAACCCTCTGGCCTGCGATGTAGACGCTGAGGGTGCCACTCTCGGTGGCCTGACCGGCGGTATCGATGCTGCCGGTGGCGGCCACAGCCGCACCGTCATCATCCAGGGCTATGGCCCAGGTTTCGGTGAACCGGTTGGCCACGCGCAGCGCCTTGAGCATCTCGGCCAGCATCGAGCCGCGACCGAAGGCATCCTCGGCCTGGGCGTCGGAGGTGATGCGCGTGGGCGTGCCTGCGGCCACGGAGCCGGTCGCCAGGCGCTGGCCCAGCACCAGGATCTTGTGCGAGATGGCCGGCGTGCCCTGCACCGCACGGGTGTTGTCGAACTCGATGTAGACGAGCGGCACCCGGATGTTCGAGGGGATGTCGTTGAAGGAAATCGGCATCGGTGATTACTCCTTGCTGGTGGCCTTGGTCGCCTTGGGCGCGCGGGCCTCGACCACGTCGCCGTCTTTCAGGCGGCGCAGCCAGTAGCGGTTGCGGGGCACGGTGGCGCCGGCGGGATCCAGGTGTTCGCCGGTAGCGGGGTCGCGCACCTGCACGCCCTTGGCCGGCTTGATGGTGAAGGTCTGGCTCATGGCTCCTCCTTACAGTTGGTCCAGGCCGGTAACGTGGTCCTCGGCCAGCGGCTCGCCGTCCTGCGTGGTATCGAGGTCGTGCACCACGTCGAAGGTGACGAAATCGTCCAGGGTGGCGAGATCGGCCGTGTAGTCGAACGGCATGTTGGGCAGTTCGAGGTTGATGCCGTAGACCGTGCCGCCCAGCTCGATGAGGGTCTCGCGGAACAGGTTGTCGACACCACGCAGCTTCAGCGTGCCCACATCCGGCACCGCGAGATTGGCCAGGCGCGGCAGCAGGCGCTCGAGCATGTCGTAGGCACCGATCACACGGGCATTGCCCCGGCGCCGATCGGCCTCCGCGGCGCCCTTGCTCACCACGTAGCAACTGAAGCGCCCGTGGTGGTACTCGCTGCCGGCACCCGGGGTCATGCCCTGGAAGGCCACGTACACCCCCGGCGAGAACTGCAGCGCCCGCTGCAGGCTGTCCACGCTCCAGCCTCCAGGCAGCGAGCCGGTCTTGCGCACGGTGCCGCCAAGGGTAGCGGCCACCTCGGCCAGGACGGCGTCTTCCACGGCGGCGATGAGGCCCACTTAAAAGTCCTCCAGGGTCGCACCCGAGAAGACACGCTCGGGCGCTGCGAAATCAGGGCTGCCGGCGCTGCCGGTGACGTCGTTCGCGCCGAGCGAGACCCGGCCGGCGGCGATGGCCTCCAGCATGCGCCGGGCGTCCTCGTAGCGGGTGCGCACGGCGTCCGGCGGAAGATCGTCGTAGAGCCGGTAGCGGGTGATGTCCGCCGACAGCGCGGCGATCACCGTGGGCACCGGATCCAGCGGCACGACATGGCCGGCTGCGCCCAGGTAGCCGTCGATCTCGGCATCGGCATCGGCGATGGCCTGGTCGACCACCGCCGTGTCGATGATGCCGTCGCCGTCCCGGTCGGCGAGTTGCAGCAGCTCCTCGTCACCGAAGCGGTCGATCAGGGCAGCCTGGGAGGTATAGGGCATGGGTTACTTCGCTCCCTTGCCGCCGCGCCGCGCGCCGCCCTTGGCCGCTGCGGCGGTCTTGCCGCCATCTCCGGCTGCATCGGGCGCTTCTGCCGTCTCGCCGGCATCGTCGCCCTTGGCAGGCACGGGCGATTCTGCAAGCGCCCCGGATTCGACCAGGGGCGCGGCGGCATCGGCGTCCAGCTCAATGAGATCGTCGCCCGGCTTGTGGATGTCGCCACCGAGCTTGAAGGGGCGTTTGATTTCGTAATGAGGCATGCTGTAATCCTCCGTTAAATGGCGGGGAGCGCCTTGCTCCCCGCCTCATTCATCAGCCGACGTTCTGGAGCAGGTAGCCTGCGGTCATGCCGGAGAGCACCGGCGCGCGCTCGTAGGTCACCGGATAGATCCAGCTCTTGGCGTTGCGGTCCTGGTAGGCCTGCTCGACGATCGGGTGGCCCTCCATCGTGTAGGTGTAGCCGTAGCTCGGTTCTTCCATGCCGGAAGGGCTCTCGGGCACGTAGGCCAGCACTGCATCAGCACCCCACAGGGCCGTCGAGTTACCGGCATCGTCGAAGGAGATGGCCTTGCCCACGACTACCCGCTCCAGATCCCAGAGGTTGGCCAGCATCTCGGCCGTGATGGATTCCTTGGAGGTGTACTTGAAGCGGTTGACTACATTGGCGTTGTTCTTGGCCGCATAGAACGCCGCCCGGGAGAGCACCAGCGTGTTGGGCTCGATGCCGATGGTGTCGGCAATGGCGGTCTTGCCGGTATCGAGGTCCTTGTTCGGGTTGTTGGCGTCGTCGGTCCACTTGGCCGCGGCCAGGTCGATCACGTGGTTGGCGTCGTAGTTGGCCGGGTTGCGGGCAATGTCGGCCTGCTCTTTCTCCAAGGCCAGCGACAGGGCGCGCATCACGCCATTGACCGCGCGGGTGCCGAGGTTCACGCCAGGCGCGCGGTTGGCGTCACGCAGGTGCTCGAAGGGCACCTTCCCCTCCAGCGCGTCCTGCACGAGTGCAAAGGGCTTGCCCAGGTAACCAAACTCGATGCGCCGGGTGTTGGCGCCGGGGGCACGGCGCGCGTTGTAGAGCCGGAAGCTCTCACGGCCGAATTCAAGGACCTGTCCGCCGGAGACCTGTACCGGCACGCGCGGGAACAGCGCATGGCCGACCAGTTCGGGATGACGGTAGCCCTGGGCGACATTGGAAAGTACCGGGTCGATCACCCGGACCTGATTGAGGTTCTGAGGCATGTCTTCTCTCCTTTGTGGTTCGGGTGATTAGCGCAGCAGCACTTCGATGAACTCGCCGGCAGCGGTGGCTGCCTCGAGGGCGTCGGCAAAGACGTACTCCGGCAGATCGCCACCGGTGAGAATCTCGCCATTGGCGGCCGTGGAGGACACGGCGGTGGCACCCGCGGCCACAGCCAGGTTGCCGGTGGTCGGGATGGCGCGGCCCTGGGCGTCCACGATCAGCGAATCGCCGATGTTAATGGCGGCACCTGCCTCGATGACGGCCGTGCCGCGCACATCCAGCGTCAGATCCTCGCCGTCGGCGGCATCCGTGTGGGCGATGCCCATGACCTTCTGCCCCTGCACGGTGGCCTGGGCGCCGTCGAAGCCGACCGCGCGGCGTGCCGTGATGGCGCCGCTGGCGGACCTGGTGAGCGAAAGGGTGGTGATGCTCTGCATGGCGATCTCCTCTTACTGGTTGCCGCCAACGGCCAGGGCCGCTTCGGCGTAATCGATGTTGTGCTCCTCGGCATAGGCCAGGATCTTCTTGTGCAGCTCAAGCTGCGCCGGGTCCACGCTGTAACCGTCAGGTGCGGCGAACTGGACGGCCTCGCCCTCGGGTTCTGCCGCGGCACGCTCGGCAAAGTCCACCTGGGACGGCAGCTCCTGCAGGAATTCGCGCAGCCAGGCACC
>RFHG01000566.1 GCA_003696465.1 Gammaproteobacteria bacterium
ACATCTTTCTATATATTCTCTTATTCTATCTATATAAACCTTATCGTCCCTAACCCTGTACCATCTTCCAACTTCAACCTTTAACAATTCCTCTCCACAATATAACCTAGCCACACTTCTTCTGTATATTGAGAAAAGATATTTGTCTGGACCATACCGATTAGCAACAACTCCAAGTTCAACCCTGATTATCTCATTTTTAAAAATAGTCCACCTCCATGTGGAAAAGATAAATCCTTTATCCTATATGAATATTGTTTCATGTAATTTACATAAAATAAAGTATTATTAGTAAAAATTAAGATTAACGCTATGCAATACCTGAAAGAAGGGTATAGGAAGTTTATATTGACAGAGGGGGTAATGGTGGCATGCGGGATTGAGGGGTTTCCGCTAATACCTGATTTATATACTCAAGTATTCCCATTACCTATATATTATTGTCAATATATAGTCATGGTTACGGTATGCTTGTCCTATACTCATCAGAACATTGACCGCAGGGGGTACTTCCAATACGCTCAATTCTGAGCAGTATGGGGAGTAGTTTTTCAACTCCAGCAAGGTTTCGGTTTACGGTCCATAATTCAATCGTCAATAGCCTAAAGGTAGCCCAAAGGCTCGGGTATCGGCTCTCGCCCCTTCCCCTAGTTCCAGCAAGCTAGTGACTCGCAATACCTATAAGTTATCTTTATCACCCTTCACAACCCTTCCTTTCTCGCTACCAGTTGTGTGACAGTAGTCGGGGTAAAGACAACTGCATCTTTTCAACAGGGTTTTTAGATTACGGTAACGTCCAGAGATGCATGTACCCTGAGAAACTGGACTATGTTACCCTTAAAATAACACATTACCAAATTAATTTCAAGTTTTGATTGACTCCCTGTTTGCAGGCTTATAAAATCAAGATAATAAACAAGGAGGAGAGATGAGTACAATAAAGTGCAGAAAATGTGGAGAGTTTAAAACATTTGACCTATTCTATGTATGTTCAGGAGTTAGGCAAACAATTTGTAAGGAATGTGTTAGAAAAAGGAATAAGGCATACAGGAAAAAATACAATGACCCTAACTATAAGCCCAAACCAAGAGTTGATAAGTATTTTAACTCTAATGTTGAAATAACAGGTTGGAATGGAGACAATGAAATATATTGCTAGGAGGGGTTGTGGACAGATTATCTCATTACAATTTTAGGGACGATAAAGGTAGAGCGTTAGAAGCTAATGTGGAATGGATTGACCTTATTAATGAATACAAGCAATTAAAAAAGATTGCAAAACCAATGAAGATCAAGAGATCGTTAAAGCTAGATGAGGGTGCGTATAAGGCAATTGAATATATGTTTACCAAAGGGGTGGATAAAGAGTTGATAGACAAAGCAGTTAATGATTCAGGGCTAAAGGATTACAAAGATATGTTAATAGCAAAGGACTTTTTAAAAAAAGGCATGCTATTGTCAATATGTTATTTGGAGGATTGATATGCATTACAGGGAAAAAGATTTAAGAGCTTTTTTGGTCGGTATTAGTGAAGATGACAAGGAAAAGATAAAGTCATGGGGATCAAAAAAGAGAGAGCGTTTTAATGAGTTGGTTAAAAAGGGCTATTCTTATTCAGATAGCTATGAAGCCGTTGAGTACAACAACGGAGATGAGCCAGTTGGCGTATTAAAAAGCAAGGAGGTATTTGGTGACATTACTGAAAAATATAGTATGGAAGATAATGGAGATATTCAAGAAGCTGATAGAAAAGAGGGAGAAGCCGAGGAGGAGTCTAGTCAAGAAGCCGAAGCTGGAGACGAATTGGAAGATAACCCCACCGATAATAGCAGCGATACTTAAAGCAAGGTATGCTACAGCTAAGCTACCTGAGAATATGTGCTTAGATGAAGTTGTAAGCATTATTGAAAAAAATAAGATTAGATACATAAAAGTACAGGAGAAAACGAGAGTTCCTTGGGAAGTTGTTGCATCAATCCACTACCTTGAAGGAGGTCTTGATTTTACCAGGATACTACACAACGGTGAGAGATTGCCAGTGATTAAAACAAAACTTGTACCTAAGGGTAGAGGTCCTTTCTATAATTGGGAAGAAGCTGCTGTAGATGCACTCCTTATGACCAAGCGTCCTGTGTATTGGACAATAGCCAATACGCTTGATTACATAGAGAGATACAATGGACTTGGTTATAGGAAATATCACCCAGATGTTCCATCACCATACCTTTGGTCGGGTACTCAATTTTACAAGAAGGGTAAGTATGCTTCTGATGGTAAGTTTGACAAGAATCTAGTTTCTAAACAAATTGGAGCAGTTCCGATAATTAAAGCATTATTGATGGATAGTCATAAATCAATGCTGGAGTTTGAATGAGGGATTGTAAATATTATTTATTTATGATTATGATTTTACTAACACAGATTATTGGTTTTGTTCTTGTGTTGGAGTTGTGTTCAAGATGAAGGTTATTGAGGAAATTTTAGTGACATTGTTTTCCATTGCTGTTGGTTATCTTGCTACATTCCCAGCATTTATCATTGGAGCATTTTTACATGGCTTATTTAGATCCTGATAATGTTGAGTATGATTTTATTGGAATAAATGGAGATCGATTAAAAGTGTTTTATCACAACGTTATGAATACTATTTTCCTCTCGTCTATGGTATCAGAGAACTTATGGTTCTTATACACAGAGGAAGATGATGACGATGAGGGGAGGATATTTTTTGTGGACCATAATGTGTTTAATGAATTGGAATTTATAGGGTGGTTATGAGCTATATACTTTACAATGAACAGATTAACATGATTATTGAGTTTTCCGTATTGGGGACTTCCCACACATTCTCCAATGGAGCTAAGACGGGTGAGACTACATTTGGGGTAGTGTTTACCGACAAGGGAGCGGTATTTTACAGCGACTTTGATGAGCTGACCAAGGTTCTCGGTTTTGTTGTTATTGGGGAGTTGTAGGTTTTGGGGGTTTGGGATTTTTTTTGGGGGGGTGTCTATTTGCTTGATATTCACCTTGAACGATAGCTTGCCCCCCACCCCCCATCAATTTATTTTCCCCTCATGCCCATATTGACCATTGCCATTCTGACCATCACCTGCCACATGGTATATTAGATAGATGGGGCTACACCTATCTAATTTCCATATATCTAATTATTGTATAGACTGGGGGTAATCAATGCCTTGATTGTATATCTAATTATTGGATAGATGGGGAGGGATCTATCTGCTGGGATAGCCTGTGGTGGTGTGGAGGGGAGGGGAGTGGGGATATACGAAGTTAAAGGACTGTTTGAAAAATTTTCCCTTTCTCCAATCACCGCCCTGCGTAACCAGTCAT
>RFHG01000104.1 GCA_003696465.1 Gammaproteobacteria bacterium
TGCCGTCGCTCTGATTCGCCAGCTCGTACAGGTACGGAAAGCTCGTGCAGTCGGCCGTGCTGCTGATCGGATTCAGGAAGCTCAGATCCTCGGCGATTTCGGCGTAGCTGCAGTTGCTGATGTCGCCACCGGCCACCGCCCAGATCGTCAGCGTGACCTGGTTCGTGTAGCCCGGCTGTGCCGTCGTGTTGCCGGTCACCGCAAAGGCTGCCGGCGATGGCCCGCCCGTATCGAGTGTGATGCTCGCCGGCGTCTGACACGTCGACGTATTGCCCAGGTCGTCTCGGAGTTGCAGGCTGACAAACTGCTCGCCGTCAAGGTTCGAGAGCGCCCAGACGGTCGTATCGGTCAGTCCCGTCCAGCTACCGCCCGCACAGGTGCTGCCATATGACAGCTTCATCTCGACTGCGTCCGCGTCATTACTGTAGATGTTCAGGATCGCAAGCGTGTCGTTGGTCACCGTGTCATTAAAGTAAAGCCCGCCCGTCGGCGCGACGCGGTCGTACTGGATCGTCGCCGAAATCGGGTCGCTGAGGTTGTCGGCGGCGTCGTGGTAGATCGCCCAGACCGTTTTTACTTCGTCCACACCGTTACCCAGTGGCCCGGCCAGCGTCCACGCTTTGGCCTGTTCGTACGGCAACGGTGCCGCGCTCGTCACCGCTGAGGCGACGTTGCTGAGCCGCACGCCGACGATGCCACTGCCGCCCGTCGTATCCAGTGCAAACAGGTTCAAGGTCACGTTGCCCGCGGGGTCCGCCGTCCGTGCCGCACCGCCGTTAATCTGCAGGTCGACGACCTGCGGCGCCTGTGTATCAATCTCGATCGACTGCTGCAGCGTCGGTGTGCAGTTGCTGGCCAGATCACAGTATTTGACATAGATCGTCTTCAGTCCGTCGCTCGGGTCGTCCAGCGTGTATTCCGTCGTCGCCGTCACCGCAAAGCTCGTCCCCGTCGAAAAGCCGACGTCCTCCGCAATATAGGCGTAGTCCGCACCGCTGCTGACGAGGCTCACCGTCAGCGTCGTCACGTTCGTCGCCGGACGCTCCAGCAGCCCAAAGCCGCCCGTCGGTGGCGTCGTATCCAGCGTCACCGTCACCGGATACGCGACGCTTTCGTTTTTCGCCCAGTCGCGCAGCCAGACGTACAGTGTGTGCGGACCGTCGCCCGCCACCAGCGTGTAGCTGATGCTGCCGTCGTAGACCTGCCACGCCGTGCTCGATGGCACCCCCGCCTCGTTGACCTGGTATTCGACCACGTCGCTGCTGATCGGCCAGACGTACATCTGTACGTCGCGACTATTCGTCAGGCGGGGACTGTCCAGCACCACCGTACCGGTCGGGCTGGTCGTGTCCAGATAGACCACCTGGCTCGTCACGTTGCTCGGGTTGCCCGCGATGTCAAACAGTTGCACGTAGATCGTGCTTTCGCGGCCCTGCAACGGCAGGTTGTAAAACAGGTTCCCTGAATAGGGCTCCACCGCGCTCGCCATGCTGCTAAACGTCGGCTCCGTGTCGATCAGCGCGTACGCGATCGGGTTTTCGTCCCACGCCGAAATCTGCAGTTGCAGGTCCGGGTCGTTTGCAAAGTAGCCGCCGTCGTTGATCTGCACGTAGTACAGCTCCGGCGACGTCTGGTCCAGCGTAATGAA
>RFHG01000567.1 GCA_003696465.1 Gammaproteobacteria bacterium
CATATATGTCAGTTTGTGTCAGCTTCGCGTGAGGTCAGGCAGCCCAGCAGGCGAATGCGACCGGCCTCTTCTTCCAGGCAGCCGCGTCGTTTCCAGTCGGCCAGAATGCGACTGACCGTCTCCACGGTGAGTCCCAGCAACTCGGCGAGTTCCTGTCGGGTCAGCGGCAGCGGGGTCCAGCCGTCGGTTCCGGGCTGGCTGCACCAGTTTTCCAGGAAGTCGGCCAGCCGCTCGGGGGCCTTGCGCGTGCCCAGCTCGACCACCAGTGATTCGGCCTGGCGCAGGGCCTGCGCCCAGCGGTGCAGGATGGCTTCGTGCACATGGGGATTTTCGTGGCACACGCGCGACAGGTCCGACAGCTGCAGCCGGCAGGCATGGACCTCGGTCAGGGCCACGGCCGTATGGTGGTAGTGGGCGTCCATCAGGCCCTCGAAGCCAAAGATGTCGCCGGTGGTGAGCAGCCGCAGGATCTGGCTCTTGCCATCGGGCAGTTCGCGTATCAGCTTGACCACACCGGAGCGAATGGTGAAGGCCGCAGAGACTGCGCCCTGTTCGCGGTAGAAGATCTCGCCGGGATCGTAGCGCATGGTAAACACCGGGATATCCAGCCGCTGGAGATCCTCGATGCTGAAACCGGCAAAGATGCTGATCGAGCGAATGGGGCAGTTGATGCAGTCGCTGACGGCCTCCTTGTGCGGCATCGGATTGTGTTCTCCCTCAGTTCATGGGGCGTATCACCGTGAAGGCACCCCGGATGTCTCCCGGCCTGAAGCCGGTGGCCTTGTCTTCAGGGTAGAGGGTCTTGATACGTTTCGCCAGTGCCGGCTGGATATTCGTGCCATGACAGGTGAGGCAGACCTTGCCGGTGGGAATGGCCTTCATGTAGCGGTAGACCTTGCCGTGGTCGGTCTGCACGACCTCGGCATGCTCCAGCTTCTGCACCGGCTCGCCGGCAGCCTTGCGACGTTCGAAGTCCTCCAGCACCTTGCGCTCCCATTCATCCGGGGCATTGGCCGGATTGCGCAGCCTGAGGCTGGTGCGACCGATCTCCCAGCCGTATTTTTCCGAAATGCCGCGGGCAATGGCCGGTGCGGCCTGATTGCAGACCGTGATGGCCGACTCGGGGCCGCCTGCCTTCATGGCCGATTGCAGGGTGGCCTTGAGCTCGCCGGCGAACTCCTTGACGACCTTGCGCGTCTCGGCGCGCAGCGCCTCGTCGCCGGCCATGGCGGAAGAGGTCTGGGTCAGGATGCCGCCAAACAGTATCAGGGCGAGTGCGGCAGAAGTGGATTTTTTCATGGTCAACTCCTGTTTGGTTACGGGGTTGGGGTCAAGTGCAGTTTTGAGGCAGGAAGCAAGGGATTCAAGGGGACGCTTCACGCGCCGGATACGGCACCGGCCCGCATGGTGCGGGCCGGTTTTTTCAGGTCTTGCGGGGTTCAGTCTCCGGGCCCGCATTCCTCGTCATCGAGGCAGGCGGTCGTTTCCAGCCACAGGGCGTTGATGACGCCAAACGAGGCGGCCAGCAGTACCCCCAGAATCCAGGTGAAATACCACATGTCGAAATCCTCCCTAATCAGTACAGTTCATGACTGCGGGCACGGATGTCCTCGATCGTGACCCGTGACCACAGCGAGCGATAGCACCAGGCCGTGTAGCCGATCACGATCGGCAGGAAGATCACCACGGCCCAGAACATGATGGTCAGGGTCAGATGGCTCGAGGTGGCATCCCACACCGTCAGACTGTGGTTGGGGTGCGTCGAGGAAGGCATGATGAAGGGGAACATGGA
>RFHG01000105.1 GCA_003696465.1 Gammaproteobacteria bacterium
CTCATCCAGCAGGCCATGCATCAGCAGCTGATGCCCCTGTTCGACCCGCACTTCTCTGAATCGTCCTACGGCTTCCGCCCCGGGCGCAACGCCGGGCAGGCAGTCCGGTCAGCCCGTGACCACGTCGCCGCAGGCTACCGCTGGGTTGTCGACCTGGACTTGGAGAAGTTCTTCGACCGGGTCAACCATGACATCCTGATGTCACGGGTTGCCCGCAAGGTCAAAGACAAGCAGGTATTGCGATTGATACGCCGCTACCTGCAGGCGGGCCTGCTCGAAGGCGGGGTTGTGTCACCGAGGCAGGAAGGGACGCCGCAAGGCGGCCCCCTCTCGCCGCTTTTGTCCAACATCCTGTTCGACGAGCTGGACAAGGAACTGGAGAAACGAGGCCACCGCTTCTGTCGCTATGCCGACGACTGCAATATCTATCTGCAGACCCGGCGCAGCGCCGAACGCGTCATGGACTCGGTGACCCGGTTTCTGGAACAGAAGCTCAAGCTGAAGGTCAACCGGCAGAAGAGCGCCGTAGACCGACCGTGGAAGCGGGCCTTCCTCGGCTACAGCATGACGTGTCACAAGCGGCCGAAGCTGAAAATTGCCCCGGCCAGTGTGAAGCGCCACAAGCTGAAACTGAGAAAGGTCATGCGCACAGGGCGGGGCCGGAAACTGTCACGAGTCATCGAAGAGCTCAAGCCCATCATGCGCGGCTGGATGAACTACTACCGCCACGCCGAGGTGAAGAACGTCTTCGAGGAACTGGACCAGTGGTTACGGCGCCGATTGCGCTGCATCCTCTGGCGACAGTGGAAACGCCCCTGGACCCGGTTCAAACGGCTGATGCGCCGCGGACTGACGAAGGTCCATGCCTTGCGCAGTGCCTTCAATGGACGCGGTCCATGGTGGAACGCCGGAGCAAGCCATATGAACCTGGCCTGTCCGGCGTCCTATTTCTCAAAAGCGGGACTGGTCAGTTACATGGACCAGTTTCATGGTTTTCAACACGTTTCATGAACCGCCGTGTACGGAACCGTACGCACGGTGGTGTGGGAGGACGGC
>RFHG01000568.1 GCA_003696465.1 Gammaproteobacteria bacterium
ACCCGCGCAGCGGGCACGGGCCCGGGGTGCCCTTTCTTTGCCCACTTTCTTTGGGCAAGCAAAGAAAGTGGGGCGCGCTCGCGCAAGCGAGTGTGCAATTCAATTATCCTTGCCGAAGTGACCGCTGAATGTTCCGTACCCGAAGCCTGGAGCCGGCGTGCTCCAAGGCTCAGGAGTGCTTGGGCTCCGGATGAACAGTCTCAGGACCTTGTGCGGGCTGCAGGGTAGCTTCGACAAACGGTGGCCTACACCGTCTATCTCTGGCAGGCAGGGCAGTACCAGGTGCTGCGCTGGCCGAGGACGATGCGGCGGATGGGCGTGGCGCAGGCGGGGCAGGGGGCGTTCTCCCGGCCATAGACGTTCAGTTCCTGGGCGAAGTAGCCCGGCTGCCCGTCGGCTCGGGTGAAGTCCTGCAGGGTGGTGCCGCCGGCCTCGATGGCGCGGCCGAGCACGGTGCGGATGGCCTCGGCCAGGCGCTGGAGGCGCTCGCGGGAGATGCGCCCGGCGGCGCGGGCGGGATGGATGCCGGCGAGAAACAGGGCCTCGCTGGCGTAGATGTTGCCCACGCCCACCACCACATGGCTGTCCATGATGAGGTTTTTGATCGCGGTACGCCGGCCCCGGGCCTTGCGGTACAGGTGTTCGCCGTCGAAATCGGGGCCGAGCGGCTCGGGTCCGAGAGAGGCGAGCAGGCGGTGGCGCGAGGGCTCGCCGGTGGTCCACAGGGCTGCGCCAAAGCGGCGCGGGTCGGTGAGCCGCAGCATGCGATTGCCCTCGAAGCAGAGCTCGAGGTGATCGTGCGGGCCGCGGGGGCTGTCGCAGTCGAGAATGCGCAGGCTGCCCGACATGCCCAGATGCAGGATCAGGGTGCCGCGCTCGAATTCGAGCAGCAGGTACTTGGCCCGGCGCCGTATGCCCCGCAGCCGCTGGCCGACCAGGGGGGTGCCGATGGCGCGGGGGACAGGCCAGCGCAGGCGCCGGTTGTGGGCGCGTACCTCGGTGACCCGCCGCCCTTCCAGGTGGGGCGCGATACCGCGCCGGGTGGTCTCGACCTCGGGCAGTTCGGGCATCAGCGCCACACCTCGGTGCGCCCCACGCTGCGGGACGAACGGGCAAACATCCAGGACAGGCCGAAGCCGGCCTGCAGGCTGTCGTCGCGTTCAACCAGCGGGCTGTCGGCGAAGGCGACGCCAGCAAGCCGGTCGTAGCGCAGGAAGGCGCCGAACCACCAGCGCGGGCTGCGGCGGGTGAGCGAGAGCATGAGGGTGGTGCCGCTGTAGCCGCCTCCCGGGTCGCAGGCGGGGCGTTCCGGGGTGGCATCAGCCGGGTTCACCCGATAGAAATAGTCGTGCCAGGCATTGCTGCCGAACAGCGGGCCGATGCTCGCGCCATACTCCCAGGCACCATACCGCTGCGGGGTGTCGATGGCCAGATTGGGCCAGAATACCGAGCCGATGCCGCGCACCTGACGCAGGTCGGTGGCCAGTACGCCACGAACCGGCAGGCGCAGGCGCAGGCGCCAGTCGGCATCCCGGTGCAGGGTGAGATTGAGCGAAGGACCGATCTCGAGTGTCGGGTCGAGGTCGGCCATGCCGGCGCGGGCCGAATCACCATCGGAAGCCGCCGGCACGCTGCCATTGAGACTGAGCGTGAGCTGCAGGCGGCTGTCCTCGTGAAAGATGCCGCGCAGTCCCTCGCGATCGATACGCAGTCGCTCGCCACGGTAGATGAACAGGGGCAGGGGCAGCAGCCACTGCTGGCGCTGTTCGGAACCGCGGTAGTCGGGCGTGTCGAGCCCGGCCAGTCCGATGCCCGCCTCCCACAGCGGCAGCTCCCCGGCCCGGACGGTCGTCATGGCGCCGAGCATGAGGACAGCGAGCAGGCCGGCAGTCAGTCCTTGCAGCCGGTCCATGAACCCTCGATCTCGAGCAGCAGGTCGGAACGGCAGATGTCGCCATGGAGGATCACCCGGGGCAGACTGTCCGGCAGGCGGGCGTGCAGCAGCGCCTCGAGCCGCGGCGCATCTTCCGCATGCCGGAGGTAGATGCGCAAGCCATCGAGTGCCTCCGGTCCACCAAGTGGCAGGTCATGCTCGCCGCGGGCGACATCGATCAGGCTGCGGATGTTGGTGAGTGTCTCGTCGAGCTGGGCCTCCAGGTCGCCGGCATGGCGGGTTTCGTGGCCGACGATGCTGGCGGTGCCGGAGATGAACAGCTGGCGGTGCCCGTCCGGCCAGGGCATCAGCGTGGCGCGGGAGAAGGTCGGGCTGCGCGGACCGTATTGCTGGGGATAACAATAGGCGCTGACCTGGCGCGGGTTCTCGATCTGGATGCCCGGGCTGCGGGCGGCGAGGAAGTGGATCAGCAGGCCGTCACCATGGCTGCCGATGGCAGTGGCCGCCGGCAGGCGGGTCTCGTCCAGATCCCACTGCACCAGGGCGTCGTGGCGGCCGCGGCAGAAGGCACGGTAGCGTTCCAGTCCGTTCTCTTCCTCGTTGATGCGGGGAAAGAAGTGCCAGATCCGCAGCAGGTGTCCGAAGCCGGTCCCGGACAGGGCATCGCGAATGGCCCCGTAGGCTGCCCGCGTGGCCTGTTCGATGCCGCCATGCCGTGCCTCGTCATACCACAGGCAGCCATGCAGCAGTTGCTCGTTCGCCTCGCAACAGAGTCCCTGTTCGCGACGCAGCGGGTGCATCGGCTGTTCCGCCAGCCAGACTTCCACGGCCTTGTCCCGGCCCAGGGGTGGCAGCGGCAGGGTAAGCCGGCGGCAGTCCTCGCTGTGCCATCCGCGGCTATCGAAGCCGATGGCCATGCACAGCCGCGGATCCTCCTGCAGGCGGGCAGCCGCGTCGGGGGGCAGCAGTTGCATGCAGACGGGTGCAGACATCAGTGCTCCGGCTGATCCTGTGGCGTGGTACCGCCGGTGAAGCGGATCCATGCCTGACGCCGCATGCGCACCCAGCGTGGCAGGGCACCGGGCAGGTTGGCGATGAAGGTGGCGTAATAGATCGCCTTGAACAGGCGCAGCGGCCCGTGGATCGGGGTGTCGCGGAAGACGTCGCCGGCCAGCAGCGAGATGATGGCCTCCTTCATGCGGAAGTCGTTTCGCGGGGCCATGAACAGGCGTCGCATGGGCAGGCTGTTGAAGCGGTGGATCAGCCAGGAGAATGTCCGCAGTCCGCGCAGCACGTGCCGGCGATGGGCGCGCAGCAGGGCATCGCGGTGCTCCGGCCGGGCGAGACAGGCATCGACAGTCTCGGCAGCCTTGAAGGCGCCGCTCATGGCCAGGTGCACGCCACTGGAGAACACCGGATCGATGAAGGCATAGCTGTCGCCGACCAGCAGCCAGTTCTCGCCCCCTGGGCCGTACATCCGGGAGGCCTCGTAGCTGAAGTTGCCGGTGGCACGGGCCTCGCCCACGAGTCGCGCACCCTCCATGCGGGCCTGGACTTCCGGCTGCAGGGCAATGGTGCGCCACAGGAATTCTTCTACCGGGCAGTCGCGCTGGCGCAGATATTCCGGATAGCAGACCGCGCCGACGCTCATGATGCCGTCGCGCAGCGGAATCAGCCAGAACCAGCCGTGGTCGAACCAGTAGATCGAAATGTTGCCCTCGTCGCGGCCGGGCCGGCGCTCGACCCCTTCGAAGTGACCGAAGATGGCGGCGCTGGCATGCTTGCGGCTGCGCTTGCGGATGCCCAGCCGGCGCGGAAGGAAACCGTCGCGGCCGGTGGCATCGACCAGCCAGCGGGCATGCCACTGATGGCGATTGCCCTGCTCGTCGGTGGCAGTGGCAAGGGCCGAACCATCCTCGAGAAAATCCACTTCGCGCAGGCGCATGCCCTCGTGGGCGCTGACCCCATCCTGCTTGCGGGCATGCTCGAACAGCAGGCCGTCGAATTCCGATCGGCGTACCTCCCACGCATGGGGATAGCCCTTGTCCATGGCCTCGGCAAAATAGAAGGTGAGCCGTTCGCCGGTGTGATCCGGATGGTTGAACTCGGCGCCGTACTTGACCAGTCCGATCTCGTCCACCTGCGCGCGTACACCCAGTTCCTCGAGCAGGGGCAGGGTCATCGGCAACAGCGATTCGCCAATGTGAAAACGGGGATGGTGGTCGCGTTCCAGCAGGGTCACGGAGCGGCCCCGGCGTGCCAGTAGGGTGGCCAGGGTGCTGCCGGCAGGGCCGCCACCCACGACCAGAACATCGCATGAAGGGGTGTCTTTGGGCTGGGAGTCCTTGTGGTCCATCGTTTCCGGGTGCTCGTTTGTGGAATGCCTGGTCGGTCCCTGCGGGGTCAGTCCCATTGTTGCGGGACGCCACGTCGTGATCGACCGATGGGTGCCGCAGCATGTCAGGGCGAGGATTATCCCACAGCTTGGCGCAGGCGGCTAAGTGCGGGTGAGCCGCAGCGAGGGTACAATAGGAGCTTCGGTCCCGACGGGACGCGGGGATCAGACCCATGACGGAAAAAGAAACCTATCGCCTGCCACCGCATCCGGTCCTGCGGGAATACTATCCGGATGAGGACACGCGACGCAGGAAGGTCCGTGCCCTGTTCGACGCCAGCGGTGCGCACTACGACTGGATCAATTCGGTCATGAGCCTGCGTACCGGCGAGCGCTATCGCGCAGAGGCCCTCGAGCGCGCCGGGCTGCAGGCGGGCGACAAGGTGGTCGATGTCGGCTGCGGCACCGGTGTGCTGGCGCAGAAGGCGGCCGAGATCGCCGGCCCGGAAGGTTGCGTGATCGGCGTCGATCCGAGTCCGGGCATGCTGGCCGAGGCACGGCGGCGCGGTGTCACCGTGGTGGTCGGGCGTGGCGAGCAACTGCCGCTGGCCGATGGCAGTGCCGACTTTCTCAGCATGGGTTATGCCCTGCGCCACGTGGCCGATCTGATAGAGACCTTTGCCGAGTATCGCCGGGTGCTGCGCCCCGGCGGGCGCCTGTTGCTGCTCGAGATCGCCCCACCGCGCTCCCGACTCGGACACTGGTTTCTGCGGCTGTACCTGAAGCGGATCGTTCCTGCCATTACCTGGCTGGGAACCCGCAATCCGCAGGCACGGCTGCTGATGAGCTACTACTGGGATACGGTCGAACAGTGCGTACCGCCGGAGGCCATCCTCGACGCCCTGCGCGAGGCAGGCTTCGAGGAGGTCAAGCGGCACGTGCTGTTCGGGATTTTTGGGGAATATACCGCGCGACGTCCCGAAGAGGAGCATCGGGATACGCGCACAACGGCCGGGGAGCCTGCATGAACGATCTTGAACGCGAGGTTGCGGAACTGATCATCGAGACCCTGAACCTCGAGGACGTGACAGCGGACGACATTGATCCCGAGGCGCCACTGTTCCGCGAGGGGCTGGGCCTTGATTCCATCGATGCGCTGGAGCTGTCGCTGGCCATTTCCCAGCGCTATGGTTTCCAGATCAAGGCCGACGATGAACAGAATCGTCACATCTTCGCCTCGCTGCGGGCCCTGGCGGCCCATGTCGATGCCAGCCGACAGGACGGATGAGGCGCGCGCTGCTGCTCCTGCTGATACCGGCCTGGCCGCTTTCGGTCCATCTGTCGATCGCGGCCGGCCACCCCGAATGGGCGGTCTACGGACTGGCCGCACTGCTCTGTCTGCCCGGGCTTTCGGGCCTGTTGCGCCGTGGCTGCGCAGGTCACACCGGCAGCCTGCTGATGCTGTTGGGGGTGGCCGTGGCACTGCTGGCCCCGAGGCTGGCCGATCGGCTGCTGGTGCTGGCGCCCGCCCTCCTGCAGGCCGGCCTGTTCATCCTTTTCGCCTCCAGTCTGTTGCCGGGTCGTCAGCCGCTGGTGAGCCGCCTGGCCCTGCTCATACGGGGTGACCTGCCGGCCCCGGTGGCACGTTACACGCGTGCCATCACCCTGGCGTGGGCACTGTTCTTCCTTGTTGTGCTGCTGATCGGGTTGTGGCTGGGGCGCTCCGGTGCCAGTGAACAGTGGTCGCTGTTCAGCCACCTGCTGGTGCCGCTTCTGACCGTGCTGCTGTTCGTGCTCGAGTTCGGCCTGCGCCGTCTGCTGCTCGGGCGTTACATGGATTATTCGCCGGCCGAATTCCTGCGCCGGCTGATGCGCGTGGATCTGCGCAGCGCCTTTATCGAACGATCATGAGTCAGGGGTATCTGCAGGCAGAACGCCTTCCTTCGCTGGTTGGCGAACGGCAGTGCGTCGAGGGTGCCGATCTGCTGTCGGCTGCCCATGCCCTGGCGGCCGAGCTGGATCCATCCGCCGGCGGCCTGCTGATGTTGTGCGAGGATCGTGCAGCCTTTGCTGCCGGCCTGCTGGCCGGACTGATCAGCGGCCTGCCGCTGCTGCTGCCACCCAAT
>RFHG01000569.1 GCA_003696465.1 Gammaproteobacteria bacterium
GGCCGACGAGGTGCATGCGCTCATCACTGATCTGGAGCGCGAACTGCGCGACATGCTCTCGGATCTGGAGCACGGGCGCTTCTATGTGTGAGAAGGGAATCTGGGTCAGCGACATCAAGCCCGATCTTGGCTTTTCCGGCTTCTTCCTGACCCGGTGCAGGGCGGCAGCCAGGGCCATGCTGCTGGACAGCAGCGGGACCATCGAACTGCCGCTAAGCGACGGTACACGCCTAGATTCCGGAAGGCTGGTCTGGATCAGTTCCCGCCCGGTGCAGGATGGACATCGCCCTCCCATCATCTCGGCGCTGCCCGTGCAGAAGTGGAGCGGCAATCCGTTTGCCTTCATCGAGCCGGACCTTCCCGGATACCCGTCAGCCAAAAGTCTGCACGATCATATCGAGCATATCGCCGATCCCGAAATCCGGCAATTGCTGTACGCATTCTTTGGTGACCGCCAGTTGCTGCGTGCCTTCATGAAAGCGCCGGCCAGCATCCGACATCATCACGCCTGGCCCGGAGGTCTGGCCACCCACACGCTCGAAACCCTCGACATGGCTTCTCGTATCACGACGGATTTACGGCAGGGTGAGAGCGACCTCGTCACCGCCGCCTGCCTGCTGCACGATGCCGGCAAGGCCTACGAATACACCGCCGGAGGCACTCGCCTCTCAAGGCGAGGCGATCTTCTCGGCCATGAAGTCACGTTGCTGGAATTGCTCTCCCCTGCCCTCGACTCGATCTGGGAACGCGGCCACCCCAAGCGACTATTGCTCCTGCATCTTCTGACCGCAAAGCCCGCCCCTCGCTGGACCGGCATCCGGCATCCGCGAACCCGACTCGTATCCCTCGTGCGCTTTGCAGATCAATGGAGCGCCAACAGATCGCATGCCGTGCTGTGACCACCGATCAGGATCAACGGGGCGATGTTCAAAGTGAACCTCCACCCGCCGGTTCTGCGCCTGGCAGGCTTCCTCTTCGCTCGTGGTGCATCGCGGGTGTTCCTCGCCATAACTGCGAACAACCACATCCTCTTGCCGCACACCCTCCGCAACCAGATAGTCCCGAACGGCTTCCGCCATCCGTTGCCCGCGAATCAAGTTGTATTCCCTCGGGCCACGCCCGTCCGTGTGACCATCAAGGCGGAAACGCGGCGAGGCACCTCGTTGCCGCATATATTGGTAAGCCCGGACATACCGGTCCAGCTCGCGCCTGGCCTCGCCGGAGAGCTGAAGCGAATCCCGCCCGAACCGGATTTCGCCCTGCTCCGGCACGATGGGCGCTGCGATCCTGAAAGAGAGCGGCGTGCAGGTCCCACGCGTTTCCACATGCGCCAGCACATGGAACCGATCCCCCACGGAAGCGCCCTCCAGCGCCGCCCGGTTCTCTTCGTCGAACACCACAAAGACCCTTCCCCGCAGCTTCTCCCCGGCCATCCTGGCGCCAGGCACGGTTCGTTCCGTGTCCGGGTGGGTCGGCGAGAAGCGGAAGCGATATATCCCCTCTTCGGCCTGCTTCGCTTGCGGCGTGGAAACGACCTCGGCCACGCCTTCGATATCGACATAATCGCACCGTCCACCGGCAATCATGCACCCGGTCAACGCCAGCATCAGAACCATCGGAAATGCTTTCATCGCACACCTCATACC
>RFHG01000106.1 GCA_003696465.1 Gammaproteobacteria bacterium
GCGGGCGTTCGCCGGGCGCGAAGCAGTGCTTCGCTGTGTTGCCCGGCTCACCCAGCTGAGCTACGGGCGCATGACTCGTTGTATGTTGGCCAGGTTGTCTGCCTGGCACTGTCGGCCTCAATCGCCCTGCGGGCGATGGCCGCCACTCGTGCCGCGGTGCGGCACCCCGGCCCGCTCGCTGGCTCGCGGGCGTTCGCCGGGCGCGAAGCGGTGCTTCGCTGTGTTGCCCGGCTCACCCAGCTGAGCTACGGGCGCATGACGTTCTGTTTCGACAGGCCGGTTTCCTGCCGGAGGAAACGGCGCAAAGACTATCATTTCCCCGCGCGGGCTGCCACTGCGGCGCGCGCTCCGGCAGGCTGTACGGCGGTGGTCTTGACTGCCGGGCAGGGGCGCGTCAATGTGCCGCTTTCCGCGGAGGAGGCCGATGCCGGCTGAAGAGGTACAGGAGCGAGGAAGGGAGGCCATGAGCGAACCCACGCTGGAGGCGGCGCGTGCGCTGCTGCGCCGCCATCACGGACACGAGGATTTTCGCCTGCAGCAGGCCGGGGCCATCGAGGCCCTGCTGGCGGGACGCGATGCACTGGTGCTGATGCCCACCGGCGGTGGCAAGTCGGTGTGTTACCAGATTCCGGCGCTGCTGCGTCCGGGCACCGGGGTGGTGGTCTCGCCCCTGATCGCGCTGATGCAGGATCAGGTCTCGGCGCTGGCGCAGATCGGCATCCGGGCGGCGTTTCTCAATTCCACCCAGTCGGCCGCCGAGCGCCGTGCCACCGAGCAGGCACTGCGGGAGGGGGCGCTGGATCTGGTCTATCTGGCGCCGGAGCGGCTGCTGATGCCGGAGACCCTGGCCCTGCTGGAGTCGATTCCGGTGGCGCTGTTTGCCATTGACGAGGCGCATTGCGTCTCGCAGTGGGGGCACGACTTTCGGCCCGAGTACCGGCAGCTCTCGGTGCTGCACGCGCGCTTTCCCCGGGTGCCGCGCATCGCGCTCACGGCCACGGCCGATCCCCGCACGCGCCGCGAGATCGTCGAGGCGCTAGCGCTGCAGGATGCCGTCTGCCTCGTTTCCAGTTTCGACCGGCCCAATATCCGCTATCACATCAGCGAGGGGCAGAATGCGCGCGAACGCCTGTGGGACTTCATCGAACAGGCGCATCCACAGGATGCCGGCATCGTTTATTGCCTGAGCCGGCGCAAGGTCGAGGAAACGGCCCGCTGGCTGAGTGAGCGCGGACGGGTGGCGCTGCCCTACCATGCCGGGCTCGACGACGCCACGCGGGCGGCGCATCAGGCCCGCTTCCTGGCCGAGGACGGGGTCATCATCGTGGCCACGATTGCCTTCGGCATGGGCATCGACAAGCCGGACGTGCGCTTCGTGGCCCACCTGAGCCTGCCGAAGAGCATCGAGGCCTACTATCAGGAGACGGGGCGTGCCGGGCGCGACGGCGAGCCGGCGGATGCGTGGATGGCCTATGGCCTGCAGGATGTCATTACCCTGCGGCAGATGATGCAGGAAGGCACGGCGGAGGAACAGCAGCAGCGCATCCAGCAGCAGAAGCTGGAGGCCATGCTGGGGCTGTGCGAGCTCTCCACCTGCCGCCGGCAGGCCCTGCTGGCCTGGTTCGGGGAGACCCTGGACGCGCCCTGCGGCAACTGTGACAACTGCCTGCAGCCGCCGCAGACCTGGGATGCCACCGAGGTGGCGCGCAAGGCGCTGTCGGCGGTGTATCGCACCGGACAGCGCTACGGCACCGGCCATGTCATCAAGGTGCTGCGCGGGCTGCGCGACGACCGCATCGAGCGGCTGGGGCATGACCGGCTGTCCGTATTCGGCATTGGCGATGCGCTCGATGAGGGCGAATGGCGCGGGGTTTTCCGCCAGCTCATTGCCCGCGGCCTGCTGGCGGTTGATGCCGGGGGCTACGGCGTACTGCGCCTGACCGAGGCGAGCCGGCCCCTGCTGCGCGGGGAGACGACTCTGGAGCTGCGCAAGCGGGCCAGCAGCGGACGGCGCCAGAAGCGCCGCGCGGCGGCGGTCGAGGCACTGGCCCCGGCCGACCAGGCGCTGTTCGAGGCATTGCGCGCCCTGCGCCTGCGCCTGGCGCGCGAGCAGGGCGTGCCGCCCTATGTGATCTTTTCCGATGCCACCCTGCGCGCGATGGCAGAGCACCGCCCCGCAGACGAGGCGGCCCTGCTCGAGATCAGCGGGGTGGGGCAGCAGAAGCTGGAGCGCTATGGCCAGGCTTTCCTTGATGAGATCAACGCCCATGGAGTGAAATTGGCCTGAGGCGGGCAATTGCCTTATAATCCGCGCCAGTTTTTGCCCGGGCAGGCTCCGGGCAGGGTTTTCGAACGGGCGTTGAGGCCCTTTTTCTTTTGCTGGAGGCGAGTTGTGAGCGCAAATCCCCAAGACAAAGACACAATGGTGACGCTGGCCATGGTGCTGGGCGCACTGGTGCTGCTTGCGGCGGTCATCTTCCTGGTCTCGCGTCTGTTCGTGGTGGCCGAAAAGAACGCCATCAAGGGCGAGATCGACACCACCGAGCGGGTGGCCGAAAACCTCAAGCCGGTGGCCGAGGTCAATGCCGGCAAGGTGGCGACCGGGCCGGTGGTGCGCAGCGGCAAGGAGATCTACGAGGGCCTGTGCGTGAACTGCCACGGCGCCGGCGTGCTGGGTGCGCCCAAGGCCGGCAACAAGGCCGATTGGGCTCCTCGCCTGGCCAAGGGCTTCGATACCCTCCTCGATCATGCCACCAACGGCTTCAATGCCATGCCGGCCAAGGGCGGCGATCCGACGCTGACCAAGGCGGACCTGGAGAAGGCCATCACCTTCATGCTCGAGAAGTCGGGGCTGAAAAAAAAATAGTGTCTGAAGCCGCCGGCAGCAAGTCGGCGGACGAGGATGCCTCTGCGGCCACCGCGGAAGGGCGCGACGGCGAGCCTGCCGTAGCCCCTGCCACGGTGGCCGCAGGCGTTTCCGGCACCGATGCCAACGTCAAGGCCGCCGATCCGGCACCCGGAGCGGCCACCTATCGCACGGCCTGTGCCGACTGCCACGACACGGGCAGGGAGGGTGCGCCGCGCCGTGGTGATGAGGCGGCCTGGTCCTGGCGCCGGCCCTACGGCATGGAGATGCTGACCCGGCATGCGCGCGAGGGCTGGGGCGCGATGCCGCCCCGGGGTGGCCAC
>RFHG01000570.1 GCA_003696465.1 Gammaproteobacteria bacterium
CACCAGCGAGAAGCCCACCGCGGCACCAAAGCCGTACAGGGCCGATTCCACCAGCCCGTGATCCTCCTGCACATTGAGCAGGGCCACGCCAAGCACGGCACAGTTGGTGGTGATGAGCGGCAGGAAGATGCCCAGCACGTTGTACAGCACCGGGCTGGTCTTGTGCACCACCATTTCGGTGAACTGCACCACCGCGGCTATGACCAGGATGAAGGCGATGGTCTGCAGGTATTCCAGCCCCAGCGGGGCCAGCAGGTATTCATTGACCAGGTAGCTGCAGACGGCGGACAGGGTGAGCACGAAGGTGGTGGCCAGCCCCATGCCCATGGCCGTCTCCAGCTTGCGCGAGACGCCCATGAACGGGCACAGGCCAAGGAACTTCACCAGCACGAAGTTGTTGACCAGGATGGTGCTGACCAGGATGAGTGCGTATTCCGCCATGTTCGCTCGGTGTCGTGGATGAAAGCCTGCCGCACCCGGCGGCCTGCCCAATTCCGGCAGACTGCCAGCCTAAACCTTACTATAGCGCGCAGGCATTGATTCCGGTCATTTTCCCTGCAGCCGGCAGGGCTGCAGGCTATTTTACCCGCATGCCCGGTTCGGCCCCTGCATCCGGCGAGAGGATGAACAGCTCGCTGCCGCCGGGTCCTGCCGCCAGCACCATGCCCTCGGACACGCCGAAGCGCATCTTGCGCGGCGCCAGGTTGGCAACCATGACCGTGAGGCGGCCTTCCAGATCCTCGGGCCGGTAGGCCGACTTGATGCCGGCAAAGACATTGCGCGTCTCGCCGCCCAGGTCGAGGGTCAGGCGCAGCAGCTTGTCGGCACCTTCCACCTGTTCCGCCTTTGCAATGCGGGCGATGCGCAGGTCCAGCCGGGCAAAGTCGTCGAAGCTGATGGTGTCGGCGATGGGCTCCTTCTCCAGCCAGCCGGAGGCGGCGGGTGCAGGGGCCGTTTCCTGCAGGCTCTCGCGCGAGGCCTCCACCATCTTCTCCACCGCATCCGGGTCCACCCGCGTCATCAGCGGGCGGAACTTCTCGATGCGGCGAGCGAGCAGCGGGGTGCCCACCGACTGCCAGTCAAGCGCGCCGGCGGCGAGGAAGGCCTCGGCGGCCTCTGCCGTGGCCGGCAGCACCGGCTTGAGGTAGGTCATCAGTACCCGGAACAGGTTGAGTCCCTGGGTGCAGACTGCCTGGACCTCGGC
>RFHG01000571.1 GCA_003696465.1 Gammaproteobacteria bacterium
CAAGTCCCTGACGGCTCAGGCGATGCTGAGGCTCGGCGAGTATCAGGGGGTTGAGAAAACGGCCGGTGACATCCTGCTGGACGGTCAGAGCATCTTTGCAATGGATGACGAAACCCTGCGCCGCATGCGTGGCGGCAAGGTGGCTATGGTATTCCAGGAGCCGATGACGGCCCTGAATCCCGTGTTTACCATCGGGAGCCAGCTTGGGGAGGTGATTCGCCTGCATCTGGGGCTGGACAAACGGGCTGCCCGTGCACGAGCTATCGCTCTTCTTCGAGATGTCGGCCTGCAGGATGCCGAGACACTGATGCGGCAATATCCTGATGCCCTGTCGGGCGGCATGCGCCAGCGGGTGCTGATCGCCATGGCCATGTCCGCCGATCCGGATTATATCATTGCCGATGAGCCGACTACGGCCCTCGATGTATCGGTGCAGAAACGCATTATTGCTCTTTTACGAAACCTGCAGCAGAAGCGGGGGCTGGGACTGATGCTGGTGACCCATGACTTCGGGCTGGTGGCGGAGATGTGCGACGATGTGGCGGTGATGTATGCCGGTCAGATTGTCGAGTCCGGATCGGTCGGTGAAATATTCGATCACCCGGCTCATCCTTATACGCGGGCATTGATGGCCTGCAGGCCCGAGGTCAGTGAGCCCGGCCGGGCATTGCCGGTGATTCCAGGCCAGGTGCCGGTGCCGGGACAGTGGCCTGCAGGGTGTCGCTTTGCCCGTCGTTGCAGCCTGGAGCAGGAGGACTGCGGGCAGGCCGTTGAGGTTGCTGAATGGGTGGACGGGACCCATCAGGCACGTTGTCGGCATGTGCCGGAAAGGCAGCCGGAGCAACAGGCATGAGCGCGCCGGTTTTGCGTGTGGACGGCCTGGGCAAGGTGTTCCGTGCCGGGGGATTGTTCCGTGCCATCGGCCGGGACAAACATGCCGTCAGTGATGTGTCATTTTCCCTGCAGGCGGGCGAAACGCTGGCCATTGTCGGGGAATCAGGTAGCGGCAAATCGACCACGGCGAGGCTCGCCATGCGCCTGCTCGACCCGAGCTGCGGCAGGGTTTTCTGGGGCGAGCATGAGGTGACGACACTGAGCCCGGGTGCGCTGCGGCCGCTTAGGCGGCACATCCAGATGGTTTTCCAGGATCCGTTTGCCAGCCTGAATCCGCGTATGCGTATCTGGCACAGCGTGGCAGAGGGATTGCGTGTCCATCAACCCGGACTTTCGCAGCGGCAACGCCGCGACAAGGTGGCCGAGACGCTGGCCCTTTGCGGACTGGATGCCTCGGGCATGGATCGCTATCCGCACCAGTTCTCCGGCGGTCAGCGCCAGCGGATAGGCATCGCCAGGGCGCTGATTGTCGAGCCCAGGGTACTGGTTCTCGATGAACCGGTATCGGCGCTGGATGTCTCGGTGCAGGCACAAATCCTGAACCTTCTGAAGGATATCCAGCAGCAGCGTGAGCTGGCCTATCTGTTCATCTCCCATGATCTGTCAGTGGTGCGCCATGTCGCAGATCGCATTGCAGTGATGTTCGCCGGGCGCATCGTCGAGCAGGGCAGCACCGCCGGGATCTTTTCCTCGCCCGGACATCCGTATACCGAGGCCCTGCTTCGGGCCCGGCCGATCGCCCATCCGTCCGAGCGTTCCACCGAGGTGTTGC
>RFHG01000572.1:0-12500 GCA_003696465.1 Gammaproteobacteria bacterium
CCCGGGCCGAGGCCCATTGCCGGGCGCGCGGCAGCAACCTGACTCCGTTGCGGCGGCGGGTACTCGAGCTGGTGATTGCTCGTGGCCGCCCGGTGGGGGCCTACGAGCTGCTGTCCGAGTTGCAGGCCGAAGGGCATGGCGGTTCGCCGCCCACCGTGTACAGGGCGCTGGAATTCCTGGCCGGTGAGGGGCTGGTGCACCGGCTGGAGGGCAGCAACAGCTGGCTGGCCTGCCCCGATCCGGGGCATGCACATGCCGGTGTGGTGATGTGCTGCCGCCAGTGCGGACGGGCGCTGGAAGTGGATGATGCCAGCCTCGTCGAGCCCCTGCTGCAACGCTTGCAGGCATGGGGCTTCCAGCCCGAGCAGGGCATGCTCGAGATACCCGGCACCTGTCGCTGGTGCCGCGAAAACGGGAGTGGACATGGACGCTGAATCCACCGAACTGCTGATCGAGGCGCGGGGGCTCGGGCTCGTAGTGGAGGGGCAGTCGATCCTCGAGGATGTCGATCTGGCCCTGCATCGGGGCGAGATCATTACCGTCATCGGTCCCAATGGCGCAGGCAAGTCGACCCTGGTGCGGCTCCTGCTCGGCCTCGAGCGGCCCACGGCCGGGCAGGTCTGGCGCCGCCCGGGCCTGCGTATCGGCTATGTGCCCCAGCGCCTGCAGGTCTCTCCGGTGCTGCCACTGGCCGTCGAGCGATTCCTGCGGCTGGGCAATGCCGTCTCGGCCCGGCAGGTATCGGAGACACTGAAGGAGGTGGGTGCCGGCTCGCTTGCAAGCCGGGCGCTGTACCGGTTGTCCGGCGGGGAGCTGCAAAGGGTCCTGCTGGCCCGCGCCCTGCTGCGCCAGCCGGACCTGCTGGTGCTCGACGAGCCCGCCCAGGGCGTCGATGTCGCCGGCCAGGCCTCGCTCTATCGCCTCATCGCCGCCCTGCGCGACCGCCACGGCTACGGGGTGCTGATGGTCTCGCACGATCTGCACCTGGTCATGGCGGCGAGCGATTCGGTGCTGTGCCTCAATCATCATGTCTGCTGCCATGGGCAGCCGGAGGCGATCAGCCGTCATCCGGAATATCTGCGCCTGATCGGGGACAGCCAGGCGGCGGCGGACGGGCTCGCCTTCTACCGGCATGCTCATGATCATTGTCATACCCTGGCCGGTACCGTGGAGGAGGCGGACAAGCATGGATGAATTTCTGCTGCGTGCATGGCTGGCCGGTCTGGCGGTTGCCACGGTCAGTGGCGGGCTGGGGGTGTTCGTGGTGTGGCGGCGCCTGGCCTATTTTGGAGACAGTCTCTCGCATTCGGCCCTGCTCGGGATCGCCATGGGCCTGTTGCTCGGCATCAATACCACCCTGCCCCTGCTGGCCGTGTGCATGGCCGTGGCAGTGCTGATCGTCTGGCTGCGGGGGCAAAGGCGTTTCTCCACCGATACGGTGCTCGGCATCCTGGCCCATGCGGCCCTTTCGGTGGGGCTGGTGGCGGTAAGTCTGGTGGAAGGCCTGCGCATGGACCTGATGGCCTGGCTGTTTGGCGACATCCTCGCCGTCAATGCCAGTGACCTGCTGTTTATCCTGCTCGGCAGTGGCGTCGTCCTTGCCCTGCTGGGCGTGTTGTGGACACCCCTTTTGCGCATCACCCTGGACGAGGATCTGGCCCGGGTCGAGGGGGTGCCGGTCACTGCGGTCAATCTGGGTTTCATGCTGCTGATGGCCATGGTGGTGGCGCTGGCGATGAAGCTCGTGGGTGTGCTGCTGATCACCGCGCTGCTCATCATCCCGGCAGCCACCGCGCGCTATCTGGCCCGCTCTCCAGAGCTCATGGCCGTGCTGGCCGCCGTCCTGGGCATGCTGGCCGTCAGCGCCGGCCTGTACGGTTCCCTGCAATGGGATACCCCGGCCGGGCCCAGCGTGGTGGTGGCGGCAAGTCTCGTCTTCCTGCTGGTGAGCCTGCTGCTCGGACGCCGGCACGTACCCTAGCCTGGGCAAAGCCTAGGATTTTTCCTGCGGTTGCCCTTCATCCGTGCGAGGCGCCTTTCCCGCCAGGGGTTGTTCCACGAGGCCGCGAACGCAGTTCCAGGCCTCTTCCGCCAGTTCGCGGCGTTCACGGTCGGTATCGTGAATAGCAGGGCAGAAGGCGATGTGGGCCTCGATGCGCTGCAGGGCAAGGATGCGCCACAGGCTGCCCAGCGCTGTGTCGTCGTCAATGAAGGCGATGCGGCGGTCGGGCTGGCCATCCGGGCCCGGATAACGCAGGGCCAGGGGCTGAATGGGGCAATGCGCCAGGCGTGCCGCTGCGAACAGGCGCGGGTGAAAGCGCCGAACCTGACGGCCGTCGCTGGTGGTCGCTTCGGGGAAGACGAGCACGCTGCGGCCGCGTACCAGGTGCCAGGTAATCTGCTCGAGTGCACGGTTGGCGGCATCACGGGCCCCCCGTTCGATGAACAGGGTGCCGCTGCGGCGGGCGAGGAAGCCGACGATCGGCCAGCGGGCCACCTCGGCCTTGGACAGGAAGGAGACCGGGGCCAGATGCGCGATCAGCGGGATGTCCAGCCAGGAGACATGATTGGCCACCCAGAGTGCCGTCTCCTCCACCGGCGTGCCCTGCACATGCACCTCGACGTGGAGGATACGCAGGGCACGTGCATTCCAGCGCCGGATGATGTCACTGTAGCCCGGCGAGGGGTTGCCGTGCTCGTCACAGCGCCCATGGCGCAGAATGAGCCAGATGCCCCACAGGATATGGAGCGACAGCAGCAGCAGGCGCCAGATACGGCGTGGAAGATATCGCATGCGATCCGCCCGATTGCGTGGTGCCGACTACTCTGGCACAGCCGGGCGGCCCGGCTCAAGCCGGGGCTCAGTGCATGGCGGCGTTGACGGCTGTATCCGAAGGCTGTTCGGGGAGAAAACGTCTGCGATAGCGCTCGGGCACCCGCTCCAGGTCGAGCAGCACGAACAGGTCGGCCACGCCGAAGTCCGGATCCCAGCAGGGTTCTCCACAGACGTTCATGCCCAGGCGCAGATAGGCGCGCAGGAGGGCGGGCAATTCGGGATGTTCGTCCTCGATCTGGTTGATTTCGGGCAACGGCAGGCGGGGTGTCACCTGGCAGTCTTCGGGGGCCATGTGACGGCTGCGCACATGGCCCATCACGGCATGGGCATGATAACCGCCATCACGCATGGTCACGCTGGCACAGCCGAACAGCAGCCGGACCTGCAGGCTGCGGGTCAGCTCGGCGATGCCGCGCCACAGCAGCGGCAGTGCCGGCCCGCGTCGATGATCGGGATGGATGCAGGTACGGCCCAGCTCCAGCTTGCCGCCGGGCAGGGCCAGGATGGAGGCCATGTCGAACTCCTCCTCGGAATAGAATCCCCCGGCACGGCGGGCACCCTGCTCATCGAGCAGGCGGGTGCAGCCAACGATGGCGCCCGTCGCGGTATCGCGGACATAGAGATGTCGACACCACGGGTCGAAACGGTCCCTGTCACGTCTTTCCGCATGACCGGACAGGCGTGCGCCCAGCTCGATGCCAAAGACCTCGTGACGCAGGGCCTGACAGGCATCGATCTCGGCGGGGGTGGCGGCAAGCCGCAGCTCGAGGCGGCCGGAACCGCGCGGGGGGAAAGGGGTCGGGCGCTCGATGCCCGTATTCGGATGCAGCGGTGTGTTCTGCATGGCGGATTCCTGTGCATTGGATTCCGCTGCAGTCTCGCTTGCCGGCATGACGCTCCGATGACAGAGGCTTGAAGTTTTCGTTCATGAAAGAATGCGTACCAAAGTCGTAATTCCCGTATGTCGATTGGTGTTATCATTCACCGATAACCTTGACCGCTGCGCAAGTCCATCCGGGAGCGACACATGGCCATCGAGCTTTACAACGACGGTACCCACCAGTGTCTGGCCTTCAGCGACCTCGTCCAGGGCGACGGCGTCCAGGCCAACCAGTTTCTCGTCATCCATGGCGAGCACGAGGCGCTGCTCGACCCGGGCGGCGATCTCACCTTTACTGCGCTATCGATGGAGATCAGCAAGCACATCGAGCTGCGCAAGCTCGACTACCTGATTGCCTCGCACCAGGATCCGGACATCATCGCCTCGCTGGCCAGCTGGGTCTCGCGTACCGATGCTAGGATCGTCTGTTCGCGGCTGTGGTCGCGTTTCCTGCCGCACCTGCTGCCGGGCTACATGGGCAAGCAGGTGGAGAGCCGCTGTCTGTGTCTGCCGGATGCAGGGGGTGACATCCCCATGGGCGACAGTGTGCTCAAGGCCATCCCGGCCCACTTCCTGCACTCGGTGGGCAACTTCCAGTTCTACGATCCGGTGAGCAGGATCCTGTTCTCGGGCGACATGGGGGCCTCCATCGTGCCCGAGGGGCCGGAACACCCGGTGGAGGATTTCGAGAAGCATGTGCCCTACATGCTGGGCTTCCATCAGCGCTACATGTGCTCCAACAAGGTCTGCCGCCTGTGGGCCAACATGGTGCGGGAGCTGGATGTGGAGATGATCGTGCCTCAGCACGGCCGTTCCTTCCGCGGCAAGGAGATGGTCAACCGCTTCCTCGACTGGATTTCGGCCCTGGAGTGCGGGGTCGATCTCATGACCCAGGACAACTACCGGGTGCCCTGAGCCGGACTCAGTCCGTAGTCAGGGCATTCGGGGATTCCAGCAGGCCGACCAGATCCTGCACCATGCGTGCGGCATCCGCGCCGTACACCACCCTGTGGTCGCAGGTCAGCGTGGCCGAGGCCCCGCCGTCGTGCTCGGCCGCAAGTGCCAGGATCAGGCTGGCGCCCTCCGGCAGAATGGCATCGAATTCCTGCACCGCGGGGAACATCCCTAGGTTGCTGAGATAGCAGGTGGCGCCCTGGTAGTCTTGCGGCGCCAGCCGTTTTTCCTGTGCCCGCTGTTTCAGTGCTGTCCAGTCCTCTGCAAGGACCTGCAAGGGCCGGCGTGCGACATCGCGCAGCACCGGGGTCACCAGACCGTGGGGCACATCCACCGCAATACCCATGTCCACCCGTTCGCGCAGGGCCAGTCCCAGCGGAGTCCAGGCCGCATTCATGCGCGGGTGCTCTTCCAGAGTGCGGGCCAGTGCGCGGGCAAACAGCAGCGTCAGGCTCAGGCCGCGTTCATGGGCCAGTTCCCGAAGCGGGGCCAGTGGCAGGGCACAGCGCAGGTGGAATACCGGGATGGCGAGGCTACGGCTCATGTTCTCGGCCACTGCCCGCTGCATGGGCGTGGGCAGCTTGATGCGCCACGGCGGGCCGGCATCGAGCCCGGCCGGCATGCGGCGTCCGAGCGCGGCGGCCATGACCTCCCGCTCGTGGATGATGCCGTCCGGCCCCGGCGGAATCTGCCCGAGCGCAAGCCCCAGCATCGCGGCCAGTCTGCGCGCGGCGGGGGAGGCGGGCGGCTCACCCTCTGATCGGGGTGGTGGCGGTGTCGCCGGCTGTTCCCGTTGTGTGCGGGAATGGCGGGCATCCGTGTCCGTTGCACTGGACGTACGGGCGGTGGGGGCAGGTTCTGCGGGTGGCGCAGAGGGCGCTGCCTCCTCGGCCGGCTCGCGGGGTGCCGCGGGAGGCTCCCCGGCCTCGGTGCCGGCCTCAGTGGTGGCTTCGGACGGGTCATCGGTGACCCAGGCAATGGGGGTACCGACCGGGATATCGACTCCGGTCTCGGCCAGTGGCCCGGCCAGCCAGCCGTCCTCGAAGGACTCGAGTTCCATGACGGCCTTGTCCGATTCCACTTCGGCAATGGGTTCGCCGCGCTTGACCGGATCACCGGGTGCCTTCAGCCAGCGTACCAGCTGGCCGGTCTGCATGGTGTCGGAAAGTGCGGGCATGGTCACGGGCTTGCGCATGGCTGTCCTCCTCAGGCCTCGAGCAGGTTGCGGGCGGCTTCGACGATGTCGTCCACCTGCGGAATGGTGGTGGCCTCGAGCCGCCCGTTGTAGGGGGTGGGGATGTCCAGTCCGGCCACCCGTCGCGGCGGGCCATCGAGCAGGTAGAAGGCCTGTTCGGTGAGTTGCGCAACCATCTCCGCGCCGGCCCCGGCAAAGCCGCAGTCTTCTTCTACCACCAGCAGGCGGTGGGTCTTTTCCAGCGAGCGCAGGCAGGTCTGCCAGTCGATCGGGCGCAGGCTGCGCAGGTCGATGACCTCCACCGAGATGCCCTCCGCCGCCAGCCGTTCGGCGGCTTCCAGCGACTGTCCCACGCCCTTGAGATAGGTCACCAAAGTAAGGTCCTCGCCCTCGCGGCGTACCTGCGCCCGGTGCATGGGCGGAGGCGGCAGTGATTCGTCCAGAGGGCCTTCCTCGAAATACAGGAGCTCGTGCTCCAGTACCACGATGGGCTCGTTGCTGCGGATTGCCTGACGCAATTGCCAGTAGCTGTCCTGAGCCGTGGCGGGGGTGACGATGCGCAGCCCCGGCACGTTCATCATGGTGTGCTCCAGCCTTTGCGAGTGCTGGGCGGCAAGCTGTCTGGCCACGCCCCCGGGCGTGCGCACCACCAGCGGCATCGGATACTGCCCGCCGGACATGAATGTGATCTTGGCCGCCATGTTGATGATGGCATCCAGCGCCAGCAGGGCGAAGTTCACCGTCATGATTTCCACCACCGGCCGTGCCCCGGCCAGGGCCGCGCCCACGCCAAGGCCGGTGAAGCTGCCCTCGGAGATCGGCGTGTCGCGCACCCGCCATTCGCCGTAACGGGCATACAGGCCCTCGGTGACCCGGTAACTGCCGCCGTAGAGTCCGACATCCTCCCCCAGGATGAAGACCGAGTCATCGGCCGCCATCTCCGCATCCAGGGCCCGGTTCAGGGCCTGCCAGATCTTCACCTGTTCACTCACAGCAGCACCTCCTGTCCACGCGCGGCATACAGGCTGTCCCAGGCATCCTGCATGTCGGGTTCCGGGCTCTCGAGGGCAAAGCGGACACTGTCTTCCACGATCTCCTCCACTTCCTTGCGCAGGGCCTCGAGCTCGGCATCGGTCACCACGCCTTCGCGTCCCAGATGACGGCAGAACCGGCCAATGCAGTCCTCGCCGGCGGCATCGATCTGTTCCTGGCTGGGGTAGCCCAGGACCTCGGCGGCCGGGCGGGCGTCCAGCGGGTCGCGACGCTGCCAGGCCTCCAGTTCGACCCGCGGGCGATAGGCCCCGGCATCCGACATCGAGTGGCCGCGGAAACGATAGGTCTCGAACTCCAGCAACTGCGGACCGTTGCCGGCACGGATCTGGGCCAGGGCCTCGCGCGTGGCCTCGTGCACCGCCAGTACGTCCATGCCGTCGATGCGTCGGGCCGGAATGCGATGGGCACAGGCCCGCTGATAGACCTCGGCCACCGCGGAGTGACGATGTATCTCGGTGCCGATCTGGTAGTGATTGTTCTCGCACAGGAACAGCACCGGCAGGTTCCACAGCTTGGCCATGTTCAGCGACTCGTGGAAGGTGCCCTGATTGACGGCGCCATCACCAAAAAAGCACAGCACCGCTTCCGGCAGTCCGCGCATGGCCACTGCATAACCGATGCCGATGGCGACCGGATAGGTCTCGCCAACGATGGCATAGCCGCCGGTAAAGCGGCGTTCGCGGTCGAACAGATGCATCGAGCCGCCCATGCCGCGCGAACAGCCGGTACGCTTGCCGAACAGCTCGGCCATGACCGTCCGCGGGCTCATGCCGCGAACCATGGCGTGCACGTGTTCGCGATAGGTGGAAACGATCCAGTCCGAGGGCTCGGCGGCATGCAGGCTGCCCACCGCCACGGCCTCCTCGCCGGGATAGAGGTGCAGGAAACCAGCAATGTGGCCCTTTGTGTATTCCTCGGCCGCGCGCTCCTCGAAGCGTCGGGCAAGCAGCATGTCGCGCAGCATGGCGCGGAGTTGATCGCGTTCCATTCAGTCGTTCCCCCTGGTCTGTTCCTGCAGCCAGTCGTGGGCCGCCAGTGCCGCCCGGGCCCCGCTGCCGGCCGCCACGATGACCTGCTTGGCCGGGTCATCGCTTACGTCTCCGGCGGCGAACAGCCCCGGTTGGCTGCTCTGCTGGTAGCGGTCCACCACCACCTCGCCGCGTTCGTTGAGTTCTACCAGCCCCTTCAGCGGTTCGGCATTGGGCTCCAGCCCGATTTCCAGAAACACGCCGTCGACCAGCAGATCGAAACGGTCCGAGCCGTCTGTCCGCTCCACCCGCAGGCCGGTGAGCTGATCGTCGCCGAGATAGGCGCGTACCACAGTGGCCGGATGCAGATGCACCTTGTCACTGCCGCGCACCTCCTCGACCAGTACCGGGTCGGCCTGCCAGTCCGGCAGGATGTTGAGGATATGGATTTCGCGGGCCCAGGGCAGGAGGTCGCGGGCAGCGGTAAAGGCAGAGTTCCCGCCGCCCACCACGGCCACCCGCTTGTCGGCATAGAGCGGCGCATCACAGGTGGCGCAGAAGGCGATGCCCCGCCCCAGGAACCGTTCCTCGCCGGGCAGGCCCAGGCGCCGATAGTGCTTGCCGGCCGCCCAGATCACGCTGCGGGCCCGCCAGCGGGCATCGCCCGTGTCGAGCACGAATTCGCCGTTTTCGTACTGCACCTTCTGCACCTGCACGCCCAGGCGTTCGGCAATGGGAAAGCGCTCCGCATGCCGACGCATCGCCTCGGCCAGGTCCTGGCCGCCAATGGCAGGGATGCCGGGATAGTTCTCGATCGTCTCGGTATCGGTAATCTGTCCGCCGGCACGGTCGGCCAGCAGCAGGGTGTCGATCTGCTTGCGCGCGGCATAGATGGCGGCCGTCAGCCCGGCGGGCCCGGCCCCGACGATGGCCAGGTCGTAGCGGTGTTCGGGCTCCGGGAGCTCGACCTTGCGCTCGCCCCGCAGGGTGCGCAGCTGGGCATCGATCATCTCCCAGGCCTCGGGGTTGGACAGGCGGATGATCTCCATCATCGCCTGCTCCGGAGGCAGGGCTCCCTCGAAGGCCGGCCGGCCGTTGATCACTACCCGGGGCACGCCATGCACCTGATAGCGCTGCACCAGCTGGGGGAATTCCGCCGCATCGATCATGTCGGCCCGTACACCGGTGTGGGCATAGGCCAGCTGATGGGTGAAGCGCACCATCTTCGGGCAGTACGGGCAGGTCAGCGTGACCATCACTTCCAGGTGCAGGGGCGCCCGCAGGTAGGGCAGAAGGGCCATGACCTCCTCGGGCAGATTGACCCGGCCGGTGCCGACCATGGCGATGTCTTCCAGAAGCGAGGTGTATTCGTAGCCGAGGGTCAGGCCATAGAAGTGGATGCCGTAATCCCTTTTCTCGTCCTGCACCAGGGTGGCGGGCACCTTGTCCACACCCAGTTCACGCGCCCGTTCGGCATCCTGCTCGAGGTCCAGCACCTCCAGCTTCAGCCGCTCGGAGAGCGCGGCCAGTTCCTCCAGCAGCCTGCGCTGGTCCTGACAGGCGGAGCAGGGCTGGCGCTGGGTAAAGTGCACCAGCCGTACCGTGCGCTCAAGGCCCTCGAGCAGCGTTTTGGTCTGCGCAAGGGCATCGTGCGGGATCATCGAATGCGTGTCGGTCATCTTTCCGTGTGCTCCCTTCCTTGCCGAATATGGTTACAGAGTATGGCCCCGTTTTTGCCGGGCCGCGATGATCGGGGTCAAGGGCCGTTCAGGCGGGCAGGATACTGCCCAGCACCACGGGGTGATGCGCACCGGTCACTTCGGGCAGGTTGCCGGGTTCGCCGGCCAGGGTGCGGGCGGCCAGCCATGCGAAGGCGGTGGCCTCGACCAGCGTGGGCGGCAGGCCGTGTTGCCCGGTGCTTTCCACCCCGGTTGCCGGCAGACGAGCCCGCAGCGCTTCCATCAACAGGCTGTTGCGGGCACCACCGCCGCACACAAGCAGGCGCCGGCAGCCGGGCATGCTCCGTTCCAGGGCCTGGGCGACAGTCTCCACCGTAAGCGCCGCAAGCGTGGCCTGGACATCGGCTGCCGCCATACCGGGCGGAAGCTGCGGCAGCAGCCATTCGAGGTTGAAGTATTCGGTGCCGGTACTCTTGGGTGGTGGGGCGGCAAAATAGGGATCCTGCAAGAGCCTCGACAGGAGGGCAGGGTGGGCCCGCCCGCTGCGGGCCCAGTGGCCATCGGCATCGAAGGGCTGATCGAGCTGGTGGCAGATCCAGCGATCCAGCAGGGTGTTGCCGGGGCCGGTGTCGAATCCGCGCACTGCCCCCGAGGCCGGCAGCAGGGTCAGGTTGGCGATACCGCCCAGATTGAGCACCGCGCGGTCTTCATCATGGCTGTGGAAAAAGGCACGATGAGCCGCCGGCACCAGGGGCGCGCCCTCGCCGCCCGCAGCCACGTCCCGGCTGCGAAAGTCGTATACCACCGGGATGCCGCAGCGCTCCGCCACCCGGCTGGCATCGCCGAGCTGCAGGCTGAAGGGGTGCGGGGCATGAGGTGCGTGGTGCACCGTCTGGCCATGCAGTCCGATCGCGCGTGGCCGCCTTCCAGCCAGCGCCGGGTCGTTCAGAAGGCGGGCGCATGCATCGGCGTAGCAGCTGCCCAGTTCGGCATGCAGTGCACCCATCACGTCCCAGCCGCCGCGCCAGCCCGGTGCCGTTACCTCCAGCAGTCGGGCACGCAGGGGTTCCGGCCAGGGGATGCTTGCAGAGGCATGAATATGGGGGACGCCCTGCTCGAAGTCGGCCGCCACCAGATCGATGCCGTCGAGGCTGGTGCCGGACATCACGCCCACGAAAATGGACGGTGCGTCCGGCATGGATTCAGCCCTGGTCCTGCCGCGCGGCCTCGGCAATGGTGGTGCGGCGATACAGCTTGATCTGGCTCAGCAGGGGCTGGGCATGGGCCTTGAAGTCGGCCATGTACCGGGCCGGCAGGGGCTGTGCGGCGGGCAGCTTCACGGTCAGCGGGTTGCGATGCACGCCGTTGACGCGGAACTCGTAGTGCAGGTGCGGGCCGGTGGCCAGACCCGACATGCCGACATAGCCGATGACCTGTCCCTGTTTTACCCGGCTGCCCACGCGCAGACCGCGCCGGTAGCCGTTGAGGTGGGCATACAGCGTGCTGTAGCGGGCCCCGTGCTTGATGATGATGACGCGTCCGTAACCGCCCTTGCGCCCCTTGAAGATCACCTTCCCGTCGCCGGCGGCCTTGACCGGCGTGCCGCGCGGCGCCGCGTAGTCGACGCCCTTGTGGGCCCGGATACGGTTGAGGATGGGATGCTTGCGATGCAGGGTGAAACGCGAGCTGATGCGCGTGAAGTTGACCGGCGTGCGCAGGAAGGCCTTGCGCATGCTGCGTCCGTCGGGGCTGTAGTAGTCGGTGATACCGTCCGGGCGCGTATAGCGGATGGCCTGGTAGTCACGCCCCTGGTTGGTGAACTCGGCGGCGATGATCTTGCCGTCACCGATCTTTTCGCCGTTGCGGTACAGCTCCTCGTAGATGATCGTGAAGCTGTCTCCCTTGCGCAGGTCGAGGGCGAAATCGATGTCCCAGCCAAAGATGCCTGCCAGCTCCATGATGACCGAGTCCGACAGCCCGGCACGGCGCCCGTCGACGAACAGCGAGTCGCGGATGATGCCGCTGGCCAGCCGGCGCCGGATTTCCACCGGCTTTACATCCTTCTGCACGCGGTAGCTGTCGCCCTCGCGCACGACCCTCAGTACATGCCGGTCATCGGGTTCATAGACCAGTTCGCGGAACTGCCCCGCCTCCTTGCGTACCCGGATCAGCTGTCCCGGATAGAGGGCACGCAACGACTCCGCGGCCTCCTTTTGCGCCAGGATCGGACGCAGGTGCGAATGGATCTCGAGCTGGCTGAAGATGGCCGAGAGGCTGTCACCCGGGCGTACCCGGTGTTCACTCCACTGGCCACCCTTTCGCAGGCGGGTATCATCCGCCTCCGCGACCGCCCGTTCGGGCATGGAGGGGGTGGTCTGCAGGCTGGCTTTCGTCATTTCGGCGCTTGCCGCGACAGTCTTCGCGGCCGGTTGCACAATGGCCGCGGCAACGGGTCGAAGCTCACTCTGCGGCTCACTCTGCGGCTCACTCTGCTGTCCCGGCAGGCGCAGGGGAATGCGCACGCGCCGGACCTGGTCGGCATCCGCTGACTGCGAAGCCGGGGCAGCCGAGGCCTCGACCGCCTCCGGCGAGCCCGAGAGCAGCGCCAGCAGCCCGAAACCCGACACCAGAGCGAGGGCTGCCGTTATAATGACGCGCCGGTCGATTCGCGGGCGACGCGGCGGAGACTTGTAGTCTCGGTTGAGGAAGGGCTTGTAATCCACGGAATTCGTTCCGGTTTTCTTTTGACATTAGCCCCTGGAGAGGCGCGGGTCAAGGTTCTGGGCACACACGGGTGGTCATTGTGCCCGCTCACTGCCGTGCCTGCCAGCCCCGGATGAGACAAGGGCAAACCACATCACAAACAGAACGGTGGCAACAGACATGGGTGACAATCTGCAAGAATCGCTTGCGCTGATCCGGCGCGGTACGGAAG
>RFHG01000573.1 GCA_003696465.1 Gammaproteobacteria bacterium
CCGGTGCGGGCCCGTTCGCGCTGCTCCAGTTCCTCGAGAAAGCCGTCGGCATGCTCGGACAGGGCACGCAGTTCATCCAGCTCGGCATCGTATCCCTGTGCGATCACGCCGCCATCGCGGATCACTGCCGGCGGGTTTTCCACCAGGGCGCGCGCCAGCAGTTCGGCCAGCTGCGGGAATTCGGCCATCTCCTCGGCGGTGCGCTGCAACAGAGGGGCATTGTGGTCTGCCAGGACCTCCTGCAACAGCGGAAGCTGGGCCAGCGAGGCGCCCAGTGCCTTGAGATCGCGCGGGCGGGCCGAGCGCAGCACGATGCGGGTAAGGATGCGCTCCATGTCGCCCACCGGGCGCAGTCGTTCGCGCAGTTCCTCCAGGCGACCACCCTGCTGGAGCGCCTCGATGGCATCGAGGCGCTCGACCAGCGGCGCGCGCCGGCGCAGCGGACGGTGGATCCAGCGTCGCAGCAGGCGCCCGCCCATCGGGGTCAGGGTGGTGTCGAGCACCGAGACCAGGGTGTGTTCTTCGCCGCCCTGCAGGTTGCGCTCCAGTTCCAGGTTGCGCCGACTCCAGGCATCGAGGATTACGGCCTCGTCCTGCTGTTCCAGTTGCAGGCCATCGATGTGGGGCAGGGCGCCGCGCTGGGTGTCGCGGGCATACTGCAGCAGGGCACCGGCGGCGGCGATGATGCCGGGCCGGTCCTCGATACCGAAGCCGGCCAGGTCACGCGTACCGAACTGGGCGAGCAACTGGTCGCGGGCGGAATCCGGGTCGAGATGCCAGGGTGGCCGGCGTCGCAGCCGGGCCTCGTCGAAGCCCGTGGGGATGGGTGCTGATTCCTCCACCAGCAGTTCCGCCGGCTGCAGGCGTTCCAGTTCCGCCTGCAGGGCCTCCTCGCCCTCCACCTCCAGGGCGGTGAAGCGGCCGGTGGACAGTTCCAGCACTGCCAGGGAATGGCGCTGGCCCTGACTGGCGAGGGCAGCCAGCAGATTTTCGCGCCGCTCGTCCAGCAGGGTCTCTTCGGTCAGCGTGCCGGGGGTGACGATGCGTACCACCTTGCGCTCCACCGGCCCCTTGCTGGCAGCGGGGTCGCCGATCTGCTCGCAGATGGCCACCGATTCCCCCATCCGCACCAGCCGTCCGAGGTAGTTCTCGACCGCATGCACCGGCACGCCGGCCATGGGAATCGGCTCACCGGCCGACTGTCCGCGCTGGGTCAGGGTGATGTCGAGCAGCTCCGCCGCACGGCGTGCATCATCGTAGAACAGCTCGTAGAAGTCGCCCATGCGGTAGAACAGCAGGATGTCCGGGTGTTCCGCCTTGATCGCCAGATACTGCTGCATCATCGGCGTGTGGCGGGGGGCTTGGGCGGGGCGTTGCGTGCTCATGGGGCAAGTCTACTGGTCGCGCCGTGCCTGTGCCAGCGAGGCGCGAGTCCGATGCGTGTCTGTCGGATGGGGCGGAAAGGGCTCAGAGCGAGAGGATGAACGCGTTGTAGTCCTTGCGCTGCTCCGCAAGCTGCGCCTGCAGCCATTCCAGCGAGGCCCGGGGGGCGTTGGCGGGCCCGGCCTCCTGCTCGATGCGCAGCATTTCCCGGTACAGCGGGGTCACGGTGTCGATGGCACTCTGTTCGGGCTTGCGGCGTACCGAGAAGTAACCACTGGGCTGGCCGGCAGCATCGTAATCCACGGTAACATTGGCAAATACCCAGTAGTAGTCGCCGTTCTTGCACAGGTTCTTGACGTAGGCGAAGCATTCCTCGCCGTTTTGGATCATGTTCCACAGCAGCAGAAAGACGCCACGTGGCATGTCGGGGTGGCGGATGATGTTGTGCTGCGCGCCCAGCAACTCGTCTTCCCGATAGCCGCTGATGTGCATGAAGACGCGGTTTGCGTAGGTGATGCGCCCCTTGAGGTCGGTCTTCGAGACGATGAAGTGATCGGGCTGGAGGCGAACCTCGTGATCGGTGGGGGTGACGCGGTTCTTCATGGCGAGTCAGTGCGCTCCGGTTTTGGAAGAAATCAGTGCCCGTGCTTTTCGGGCACCATGCAGTCGATCTTTTCCATGACCCGTTCGCTGGCCTCCTCCATGCGCCGGTAGGCATCGAGGATCTTCTGCTGCAGGTCCTCGTCCTGTTGCCAGTCTTGCTCCAGATAGGCCAGTGCGGCATGGCCTGCCTCGTGCACCTCGGCATGCGGGGCCTCGAGCTGGCGATAGCACTGCAGACCCGAGAACTGCTGCTGGCCGATACCCTCGTAGTACCACTTGCCGAGGCGGCAGCTGTGGTGGTCGACGCGCACGGCATCCGCGTCGGGCGTGTCGGTACCGGCATGGAAGGCCTTGTAGGCGCGCTGCTTGTAGATCATGTGATCCACCTTCACCAGCGAGGCGAAGCAGGTATCGTGAGCATAGTCCACCGAGCGGTGGGTCTCGCGCGACTGTGCGGCAAACTCGTTGAACTGGCGACACATGTCGGTGACCACCTGCTGCACATGGTCGGCCATTTCCATCATGCGATTGGAGTTGTCGAGCATGATGCCGGTCTCGCGTTCGAAAGTACTCACCACATCACGGATCTCCTCGGTGGCCTGCTTGGTGCTCTCGGCCAGCTGCTTGACCTCGTCGGCCACCACCGCAAAGCCGCGTCCGTGTTCCCCGGCGCGGGCAGCCTCGATCGAGGCATTGAGCGCGAGCAGATTGGTCTTGTCGGCAATCTCGGTAATCATGCCCAGCACCTGGGTGATCTCCGAGCTCATGGCCTTGAGCTGGCTCATGGTCTCGTTGCCCTGCTGGATGAGCTGCAGGGTCTGCTCCTGCGCATTGACCACCTCGCCCACGCTCTGCTCGCTCTCGTCGGCCTTCTGCATGGTGTCCAGCGCGATGTTCGAGACCTTCTCCATCTCGTCGGTGATGCGCATGAGGTCGTTCTGGGTGAGCATCAGGTTGTTCATGGTCTGGCTGGTATTGAGCTGTTGCAGCTGGGAGGCCATCTCGTTCTGGCGGATATAGAGCGCATTGTGCGCCATTGCGTCCAGCGACTCGTTGATACGGGTCAGGGTCTTGGCCATTTCTCCCGGCAGGCCCTGCGGCAGAGTACGGCGGTAGAACTTCCGCTGAGAGGCCAGTTCAAAACTGGTACGTACCTCGCGGAAGAAGGTCTCGAGCTGGTCCAGCACCTCGTTGAGATCCCAGGCCAGGTGGCCGGCCTCGCCCATCCAGGGCACCCGGGTGATGCGCATGGTGTACTGGCCCTGCTGCATCTGTTTCACCGCATGGCGAATGTTGTTAATGACGCGGAAGGGTGTGCGCATGCTCCACCAGGCAAACAGCCCGGTCAGCAGTGCCAGCAGGGCAACACTGCCCTGCCACACAGGCTGTGCACCCAGCATGCCCATGCCCGCAATCACCAGGCTGTACAGGGTCAGCAGTGAAATGAGCAGGTTATAGCGCGTCTGCAAGTACAAACGTTTCATAGTCCTTGAACCCCTTCTGGGTGATTTCGTTTTCGAGCAGGGCAGTGGAGGCGGCGA
>RFHG01000574.1 GCA_003696465.1 Gammaproteobacteria bacterium
CGATGCGGGTCTGGATGCACAGCGGCCGATGGTCATGGAGATCGGCTTCGGTAACGGGGATTTCCTCGTGCACCTGGCCAGCCGCCATCCAGACTGGCAGTTGATCGGCGTGGAAATCTATCTGCCGGGCGTGGCCAAGGCCGTGGCGCGGCTGGAGGACGCCGGTGTCATCGAGCGCGTGCGGATTTCACAGCTTCCCGCGCAATGCGTGCTTGCGCAGCAGGTGGATGAAAACCAGTTGTATGGCATCTACATCAATCATCCCGATCCCTGGCCCAAGAAGCGGCATCACAAACGCCGGCTTATCCAGCCCGATTTTGCGGCCCTGATGGTCTCACGGCTGGCTCCCGGCGGCTTCATCAGGCTGGCCACGGACAAGCCGGATCTGGCCGAATGGATGCGCGATATCCTGGATGCCACGCCGGGACTGGATAACGTGGCAGGCCGAGGTCGGTTTGCCGAGCGAGAGCCCGACCGGCCACGCACGAAGTTCGAGATGCGCGGCGAGCGGGAAGGGCGACCAAGCCTGTTTCTGCATTACCGCAAGCATTCGTGAGCTGGCTGTGACGCACATCACGGTCAGCCAGGGTGTAACATGCGAGAAACCCAGGCGCATTTGTTTTCCAAGGAGGTTTTGCATGCCCAAGATGATCATGACAGCCCTGCTGCTGGCCCTGGGCCTGGCCCTTGTCCAGCTCCAGCCGTCCGTGGCCAGTGCCGACGAGCATGAAGAGCAGAAGCATGAGCTCAAGCACGAACACAAGGCCAAGGACAAGCATGAGGCCCGGGACAGGGACAAGGATGAACGGCATCACGAATCCAGGCCCGGCATCCTGCGGCAGATTCTGGGACGCTGAGGCTGACGGGATGCTTTGAGCATCCCGATGGTCTAGCATGCCGCCATGCGTTTTCGACTGGCGGGGGCATTTGAGCCGCGGGGCGACCAGCCGCAGGCCATCGAGGCCTTGGTAGAGGGCATCCAGAGCGGCCTGAAGCATCAGACGCTGCTCGGTGTCACCGGCTCGGGTAAGACCTACACGATGGCCTGCGTCATCGAACGGGTGCAGAAGCCGACACTGATCCTGGCTCCGAACAAGACGCTGGCCGCCCAGCTTTACGGGGAGTTCAAGCAGTTCTTCCCCGACAATGCTGTGGAGTACTTCGTCTCGTATTACGATTATTACCAGCCCGAGGCCTACGTTCCGCAGTCGGACACCTATATCGAGAAGGATTC
>RFHG01000107.1 GCA_003696465.1 Gammaproteobacteria bacterium
GCCGGCCAGTTCATCGTCGGGCATGGATGCCCGTCGATGAACCCCCGCAGCGATGCGTTCGCGGACGGGTACCCGCGTAAGCGGGCACGGGCCCGGGGTACCCTTTCTTTGCCCACTTTCTTTGGGCAAGCAAAGAAAGTGGGGCGCGCTCGCGCAAGCGAGTGTGCAATGAAGAGCATGGAAGATACTCTGCTTCCCTAAATGGAAATGGGGACAGAGCCCAGTCTGCCCAGACTGTATGTCTTGCCCGGTAATGATCAGGGCAGTTCGCTGATGTCCTGATATCCCGCTTCCTGTATGCGTGCCCACTTTCCCCTGTGGTCGACCAGAAAGGCCTCGCGCAGGACAACGCCATCCATGGCCTTCATGCGGATATCGACAGCCAGGAACAGTCGGTTGTCTACCATCTTTACTGCGATGTCTTCAACATACCCCTTGATGCCTGGGGAAGGAATTTCAATGGCGCGGATCAGGCGTTTGTTTCCACTCTCGGCATCTGCGCTGAGAATGTGGACCGAAAGGTGGTCACGTGCATGTTCCAGCCCTGCTCTCCAGACAACTACCTGATAGTAACCAAAGCTATTTCCTTCCTTCCATGCGCCAGTCTCTTTTGCCAAGATGATCTGGGTCAGGAGAAGTTTCGGATCAGTTGCCTCAGTTGCTTCAATTGATGGCAGGCAGACCAAGAGAGCTAGAAGTAAAAGGTATTTTTTCATGGGGCCTCCAAATGACAGGGATCCCATCTGCTGCGGAAATTGCCACCCCAGATAAGCCCGTATTTTCGGGCCAACTCAGATAGATCCTTGTAAAATCTATGATCTCGGTTCTCTGTATACCCGGTTTTCCTGTCGATCAGATCAACAGCTTTCCCTAACAGGTGTTTGCTGTGGGGGCTGGCAACACCTTTGTTTACCAAGCGTTGGTTTTCTTCGTATGTTCGGGCTCCCCAAACAATGCGAATGCTCCAGCCACGCATCTCCATTTCATGGATTATTTTTTCGACTTTTGTCCGGAAATCAGGTTGAAGGCCATAAAGCTTCTCGATTCCTATTGGCATTTTGGTGATTCCCTCCTTGGATGATGTATTCCGATTTATGTTATTGCAATGCCTTGTTTGCGGCAAACAATTTTTTGTAACCAATTCAATTGAATTATTTAATTATGTGCAGGATATATGTCCTAGTGGGAGCGTTGTTTGCTCAAAGAAGCTCCTTCAATGCCGCAAGATGAGCACGGCCGGTTTCGCGCTGTTCTTCCTCGCTGACCTCGCGCCGGTCTTCCCATTCCAGATGTGTTTCCGGCAGTTCCTCGAGAAAGCGGCTGGGTTCGCATTCCACTTCCTCGCCGTAGCGCTGGCGGCTGCGGGTAAAGGTCAGGGTGAGGGTCTGCCGGGCACGGGTGATCCCGACATAGGCCAGACGGCGTTCTTCCTCGATGCTGTCCTCTTCGAGGCTGGTCCGGTGCGGCAGCAGTTCTTCCTCCATGCCGACCAGAAAGACATGCGGGAACTCCAGGCCCTTGGCCGCGTGCAGCGTCATCAGGTGTACGCCGTCGGCCTCGTTCTCACCGGACTGGCGATCGAGGATGTCCATCAGTGTCATGTGATTGACCAGATCGCTCAGCTCGGGGTCGTCCCGCTCTCCGGCAAGCCTGGCCATCCAGTTCAGCACCTCCTGGACATTTTCCCAGCGCTTCTGGGCCACCTTGTCGTTGCGGCTGTTTTCCATCAGCCAGGTCTCGTATTCGGCTTCGGTGATGAGCTGGCGGGCGGCGGCCACCGGGTCGTCCTCGGCCTGCCGGGCGCGTTCGCTGATCCAGTCGTGGAAGTGGGCCAGCCGCTGCCGGGGCGCGGCCTTGAGCTGCTGTGTCAGGCCCAGTTCGTTGCAGGCAACAAACAGACTGACATGGCGCTGGTTGGCATATTCGCCCAGTTTTTCCAGGGTGGCCGGACCGATCTCGCGCCGGGGCGTGTTGATGATGCGCAGGAACGCGGCATCGTCGTCCGGGTTGGCCAGCAGGCGCAGATAGGCCAGCGTGTCCTTGACCTCGGCGCGGTCGAAGAAGGACTGGCCGCCGCTGAGGTGGTAGGGGATGTTGTGCTCGCGCAGCACCTTCTCGAACGGCCGGGCCTGGAAGTTGCCCCGGTAGAGGATGGCGTAGTCGCGGTATTCGCTGCGGCTGCGGAAGCGGTGCTTGAGGATCTCGCTGACCACCTTTTCCGCCTCGCGATCGGCATTGGGGCAGGGGATGACGCGTATCTTCTCGCCCTCGCCCAGCGCGCTCCACAGTCGCTTTTCGAATACATGCGGGTTGCGTGCGATCAGGTGGTTGGCCGATTCCAGAATGCGCGAGACGGAACGGTAGTTCTGCTCCAGCTTGACGATGCGCAGTTGCGGGAAGTCCTGCTGCAGGCGGGCCAGGTTCTCCGGACGTGCGCCGCGCCAGGCATAGATGCTCTGGTCGTCGTCGCCCACGGCAGTGAATGCGCCGCGCGGACCTGTGAGCAGGCGCACCAGCTCGTACTGGCAGGCGTTGGTGTCCTGATATTCGTCGATGAGCAGGTAGTGCAGGCGCGCCTGCCAGCGCTCGAGCGCCTCGGGTTGTTCCAGGAACAGTTGCACCGGCAGGACAATGAGGTCGTCGAAATCGACCGCGTTGTAGGCGCGAAGCATGCGCTGGTAATGGGCGTAGAGGCGGGCATGGGCCTGTGCCTGGGCATCTTCCGCCATCGCCAGTGCCTGCTCGGGAGAGATGAAGTCGTTCTTCCAGCGCGAGATTGCCCAGCGCGCCTGTTCCGCGTCCTCGGCATCGGCTGCATCCTGGCGCTGGGTCAGTTCCTTGAGCAGGGTCAGGCTGTCGGCACTATCGAAGATGGTAAAGCCCGGCTTGTAGCCGAGCGCCTTCAGCTCCTTGCGAATGATGTTCAGGCCGAGGGTGTGGAAGGTGGAGACGGTCAGCCCGCGTGCCTCTTCACGCGAGAGCAGCTGGCCCACCCGCTCCTTCATTTCGCGTGCGGCCTTGTTGGTGAAGGTGATGGCGGCGATATGCCGGGGTGCCATGCCGCATTCGCGTATCAGCCAGGCCACCTTGCGGGTGATGACCCGGGTCTTGCCGCTGCCGGCCCCGGCCAGCACCAGCAGGGGCGTTCCGATATGGGTGACCGCCTCGCGTTGCTGCGGATTGAGATCGTCGAGCCCGTTGCTCATCCGGCCCCTCAGGCCATCAGGTATTCGAGCAGGGCCTTTTGTGCGTGGAGGCGATTTCCGGCCTCCTGCCACACCACGCTCTGCGGGCCCTCCAGTACTTCTGCAGTGACCTCTTCCTCGCGGTGGGCCGGCAGGCAGTGCATGAAGAGGGCATCGGGATCGGCCAGCGCCATCAGGGCGCTGTTGACCTGAAAGGGGGCAAAGGCCTTCTCCCGCCGGGCCTGTTCCTCCTCCTGACCCATGCTGGCCCAGACATCGGTCACCACCAGATTGGCGCCGCGGGCGGCCTCGGCGGCATCGTGCAGGATGCGCACGCGGTCGCCGGCGCGGGCAACGATGTCGGCATCCGGCTCGTAGCCCTCGGGACAGGCGACATCGAGCCGGAAATCGAAGCGGATGGCGGCGTTGATGTAGGAATGGCACATGTTGTTGCCGTCACCGATCCAGGCCACCTTGGCACCCCGGATGTCTCCGCGCAGCTCGAACCAGGTCTGCATGTCGGCCAGCAGCTGGCAGGGGTGGAAGCGGTCGGTGAGGGCATTGATCACCGGAACGCGGGAATATTCGGCAAAACGCTCGATCTTCTCGTGCTCGAAGGTGCGGATCATCACGCCGTCGACCATCTCCGAGAGCACGCGTGCCGTATCCTCGATGGGCTCGCCCCGCCCGAGCTGGGTATCGCGCGGCGAAAGGAACAGGGCATGGCCTCCGAACTGGGCCATGCCGGTCTCGAAGGAGACCCGGGTACGGGTCGAGGATTTCTCGAACACCATAGCCAGGGTGCGGTTCTTGAGCGGCTCGAAGATCTCGCCGCGCTGCACCATGCCCTTGAGTTCGATGGCCCGCTCGATCAGCCGGCGCAGCGTGTCGCTGTCCAGATCGAGCAGGGTCAGAAAGTGCTGGGGCGCATTCATGAAGCATCCTCCTCGGCCAGGAAGGCGCGAATCAGCGCGCTCGTCTTCCCCACAATCTGTTCGGCCTCTTCGTCGCTGATGACCAGAGGCGGCAGCAGGCGCACCACGCTGTCGGCCGTGACATTGATCAGCAGTCCTTCCTCCAGGGCGCGTGCCACAAGTTCTCCGCAGGGGCGCTCGAGCTCGATGCCGAGCATGAGGCCCAGGCCGCGGATGTCGCGCACACCCTCGACATCATCGAGCGCCTCGCGGAAACCGTCCAGCATGCGGGCGCCTAGCTCGGCTGCGCGTTGCACAAGCTGTTCCTGCTGCAGGGTCTGCAGCACGGCAAGACCGGCGGCGCAGGCCAGCGGATTGCCGCCAAAGGTCGAGCCATGGCTGCCGGGCATGAGCACCTCGGCCGCCAGGCCGCGGGCCAGGCAGGCGCCGATGGGCACGCCGTTGCCCAGCGCCTTGGCCAGGGTCATTACATCGGGCTGCAGGTCCTCGTGATGCTGGAAGGCGAACATCTGTCCGGTGCGGCCCATACCGGTCTGGATCTCGTCGAGCATCAGCAGCCAGCCCTGGTCGTCGCAGATCTCGCGCAGGCCGTTCAGATAGGCGGGTTCGGGAACACGCACGCCGCCTTCGCCCTGCACCGGTTCGACCAGTATGGCAACCACGTTGCGGTTGTTGGCGGCGATGGTGCGCACGGCCTCGAGGTCGCCGAAGGGGGCACGCACGAACCCGCGCAGCAGGGGCTCGAAACCGGCACGCACCTTGCGGTTTCCGGTGGCCGTGAGCGTCGCCATCGTGCGGCCATGGAAACTGCCCTCCATGACCACGATGGCCGGCTCCTCGATACCCTGATTGTGGCCGTAGAGGCGAGCCAGCTTGATCGCGGCCTCATTGGCCTCGGCGCCGGAATTGGCGAAGAACACCCGCTCCATGCCACTGGCCGCGCACAGGCTCGTGCCCAGTTCTTCCTGTTGCGGAATCCGGTACAGGTTGGAGACATGCACCACTTCTCCGGCCTGTCGGCAGACGGCTTCCCGAACGGCCGGATGGGCATGGCCAAGGCTGCACACGGCGATGCCGGACAGGGCATCGAGATAGCGCCTGCCGTCGGCGGCCTCCAGCCAGGCACCTTCACCACGGCGGAAGGCAACCGGAAGCCGCCTGTAGGTGTTCATCAGATGATCGTTCATTGGTTCCGTCCCAAAACGAAAACCGGCAGCGCCAGGCTGCCGGGGAACCGCAAATTGTACCGCGTCGGGAGAAAACGGCAAGTCCTGGTCCTGGCGAGAGCGGAAACGAAAAGGGCCCGGCAAAGGCCGGGCCCGGATGATGCGCCGTGTCGCGTCGATCAGAACGGAGTCGGCAGGCCGTGCGCGTAGCCGGTCATGCCGAGCAGCATCGGGATGGACAGCATGGTGTTGGTACGCGAGGCCATCAGGGCAACGGTCTTGGCCTTGGCGATGGCGTCGGCGCTGTGCTCCTTGCCATCGAGGCCGAGGATCTTTTTCTGGTTGGGCCAGATCAGCACCCACACATTGAACAGCATGATGGTACCGAGCCAGGCGCCCATGCCGATGACAGAGGTGCTGCTGGCAAAGGTGAAGCCTTCGAAGGTGAAGGCCGGGACCAGGATGCCCATCTTGAACAGGGCGGCAGCACCCGACAGCCAGGTCAGCACGGCGGCCCAGCGGAACCAGAGCAGGGCGCGCGGGGCGACGTACTTGTTGATGGCGGCCGGGCCGGGCTCCTTGTCTGCCAGGGCCTTGGCCACGGCGGGCACCTGAACGAAGTTGAAGTAGTACAGCAGGCCAATCCAGGTGATGCCGACGATCACATGGAACCAGACAGTCCATTCGATCGGGTTGCTGTTGATGTTCTGGCTCTGCCCCAGCAGAAAGGCGATGATCAGTGCGAGTACGACACCCGCTACGAGGGTGCCGGTGATGGACTTGAGCGGATTCATGGTTGATGTACCTCCTGGCTATGATTTCTTGGTGTGATTCAATGGCCGAGGATTTTACTAGGGAACGGGCCGGGGTGAAAGGGGCGTGGGCAGGGATTATGATGCAGGGCGAACATCCGGGAGGTAGAGATGTCGCTCGACGCCATTGAACTGGGCCTGTTTTCCAGCCGCATCACTGCGGTCTGCGAGGAGATGGGGGCGGTACTGCGGCATGCCGCATTCTCGCCCAATATCCGTGACCGCCTGGACTACTCCTGCGCGGTGTTCGATGCGCAGGGCGCCCTCTGCGCCCAGGCAGCCCATATCCCGGTGCATCTGGGCAGCATGGCCTATGCCATGGCCGGGGTGGTCTCC
>RFHG01000575.1 GCA_003696465.1 Gammaproteobacteria bacterium
AGGGAATACGAATACGCACCGGTGCGCGTCCATTGCGTGGACGCTGGTAGGCCAGCCCCTGCTCCGCCCCGGTCGACCAGGCCGGTCGAAGTGTGGTCAGCCGCGGATCGGGCGCCTCCTGCAGCAGGCGGGACTCGTCCACCAGATCCTCGCCGGCCGTGAGTGCCGAATCACCCCGTGATCCGGTCGCGGCCTGGCGTGCGGCCCCGGGCAGAGGGACAGCAGCAGCCAATCCCGGTGTGGAGGCAAGGCCCTGCACACAGTGCGCGAATGCCTCGGCCGCCTCGCGAAAACCGACCGGCAGGGCGGCCATACGCAGTCCGTACAAGCCACCCTCACGGCCCGGAAGCTCGATAGAGAGCTGCTGGCCGGCATACACCCCCTGGAACAGGTCCTGGGTGGCATCGACGGGCAGAGCCAGGGGCACGAGGCCATTGCGCAAGCGCATCTTCATGGCCGGACCCGCATGCGCGCCGTTCTGCCAGGGTGGCGGATCGAGTCTCAGTGTCGCCTCCTCCCCTGCCCGCAACGGGAAACGGGTGCGCAGCAGGAAACGGAAGGCCTGGTCTCGCCCGCGCTCGAAGCGCAGTTCACCGACCAGAGGCACGTCCTGACGCAGGACACAGGCACCGCCTTCGGTCGCAAAACTCCAGCGCCGGTCGAAATCGGGCTCGGCCGGCAGGGCAAGAAGGCCGGCGCGCAATGGTCCGGCCAAGAGCAGGAAGGAAAGGATATACAGCCATCTCATGCCCGTTTTATCGGCCACCAGGCCGACAACTTGAGGCCTGCGGTACGGGCAACCGGAAAGCGGAAACCTGGAGCAGGCGCCCGCACATCAACGGGCGCCTGTAAATCCTAGAAGGGGATATCGTCGTCGAAATCACCCATCGGCGGCTCGGCCGCGGCGGGCGCCGGCTGCGGTGCCGACTGCGCGCGCTGGCCGCCGCCCTGGGCCGGGGCATCGAAGCCGGCATCGCCGCCGCGGGAGTCGAGCATCTGCATTTCGTTGGCGACGATCTCGGTGGTGTAGCGGTCCTGGCCACCCTGATCCTGCCACTTGCGGGTCTGCAGACGGCCTTCGATATAGACCTTGGAGCCCTTGCGCAGGTATTCGCCGGCGATCTCGCCCAGGCGGCCGAACATGACCACGCGATGCCATTCGGTGCGTTCCTGGGTCTCGCCGGTGTTCTTGTCCTTCCAGCTCTCGCTGGTGGCGATGCGCAGGTTGGCCACGGCACTGCCGCTGGCGGTGTAGCGCACTTCGGGATCGGCGCCGAGGTTGCCGATGAGGATTACCTTGTTGATGCCTCTGCTGGCCATCTGTCGTTCTCCGGGGTGGTGGGGCCGCATCTCCCTGCGGCCTGTTGGAATCTGTTCGAAGAGGTGATTTTACGCCTTCGCCACGGAAAAAGCATTCAGGCGCTCGTCATCGAAGCGGTCGCCATCGACCTTCAGCCAGACCACTTCCTCGTCCGGCAGGTAGACGACCTCCGCCACCCCGGGAAGGGCATGCAGGCGGCTCAGGAGCTCTTTCTGCCCGGCCTCGTCCAGGCGACCGACATGCATGGCCCGGGTGGAGAGGTGGCGTGGCCGGCGCATGGTGGCCGCGGCCAGCAGCCACAGCAGCAGGGCGATGATGCCGGTCAGATAGACCTGGTGCAGGCCGAAATGCTGATGTACCCAGCCACCCAGTGCCCCGCCGGTAAAGATGCCGAAGAACTGGCTGCTGGAATAGATGCCCATGGCCGTGCCCTTGCGGTCGGGCGGCGCCAGCTTGGCCACCAGCGAGGGCAGGCTGGCCTCGAGCAGATTGAAGGCGGTGAAGAACAGCCACAGGGCAAGGCCGATCTCCCACACATTCTCGGGCAGCTCGGCCAGCAACAGCTGCACCAGGATGAGCACCGCAATGGCGCCCACCATCACCTCCTTCATGCGCCGACGCTTTTCGGCAATGATGATGAACGGCACCATGGCCACGAACGAGCCGACGAAGACCGGCAGATACACCAGCCAGTGATGGGCCGGATCGAGCAGCCGCCCGAGCTCCAGCGGCAGGACGACGAAGTTGGCCGTGAGCACCAGGTGCAGAGTGAAGATGCCCAGGTCCAGCCGCAGCAACTGCCCATCGCGCAGGACGCTGCCGAGGCTGGTCGGCACCAGCTCGGTATCGCGATGCAGCCGTGCCACCACCGTGGGCACACCGAACACGGTGATGCCGATGGCCACCAGCGCCAGCACGGCGGTGACCCAGAAGATGCCGGGCACGCCGATCCAGCGGTCCAGTACCGGGCCCAGCACCATGGCCACCGCAAAGGCCACGCCGATGCTCATGCCGATCACGGCCATGACCTTGGTACGGTGCTCCTCGCGGGTCAGGTCGGCCGCCAGCGCCAGCACCGTGGCGGCAATGGCACCCGCGCCCTGCAGGGCCCGGCCGATGACCACACCGAGAATATGATCCGACATCGCCGCCACCGCGCTGCCAAGGGCAAACACCAGCAGCCCGCCGACGATGACCGGCTTGCGGCCGATGCGGTCGGAGAGCATGCCGAGTGGCACCTGCAACAGACCCTGGGTGAAACCGTAGATGCCAATGGCCAGACCGACCAGGAAGGGGGTGGTACCGATCAGGTGTTCGGCATACAGGGCAAAGACCGGCAGGATCATGAACAGCCCCAGCATGCGCACCGAATAGATGCCGGCCATGGAGAGTGCGGTCCGGCGTTCGACCGGGGAGAGATCCACACTGTCGCGGTTTCGCTTCATGGCCGCATATTCTACGCCCGCAGCTCGGAATGAATCCACCCGGCACCGGTCCGGGTGATAGAATATCCGGTTCCCCTACAGCAGAACGCCCCCATGGAACTGATTCGCATCCGCGGCGCCCGCACGCACAACCTGAAGGACATCGACCTCGACCTGCCCCGGGACCGGCTCATCGTCATCACCGGCCTGTCCGGCTCGGGCAAGTCCTCGCTCGCCTTCGATACCCTGTTCGCGGAGGGCCAGCGGCGCTATGTGGAGTCGCTCTCGGCCTATGCCCGCCAGTTCCTGTCGATGATGGAAAAACCGGACGTCGACCTGATCGAGGGCCTGTCACCGGCCATTTCCATCGAGCAGAAGACCACTTCGCACAACCCGCGCTCGACGGTGGGCACCATTACCGAAATCTACGACTACCTGCGCCTGCTGTTCGCACGGGCCGGCGTGCCCCACTGCCCGGACCACGACCTGCCGCTGGAGGCGCAGACCGTCAGCCAGATGGTGGACCAGGTACTGGCCCTGCCCGAGGGCAGCCGGCAGATGCTGCTCGCGCCCGTGGTGCAGAACCGCAAGGGCGAGTACCAGCAGCTGTTCGAGGAATTGCGTGCCCAGGGTTTCCTGCGCGCACGGGTGGACGGAGAGATCCACGAGCTGGAATCGCCACCGAAGCTGGACCTGCGGCGCAAGCACAGCATCGAGGTGGTGGTGGACCGGTTCAAGGTGCGGCCCGATCTGCAGCAGCGCCTGGCCGAATCCTTCGAGACGGCCCTGCGCCTGACCGACGGCATCGCCCGCGTCGCCCCCATGGACGGCGAGGGCGAGGAGCTGACCTTTTCCTCCCGGTTCGCCTGCCCCGTCTGCGGCTATTCGCTGTCCGAGCTGGAACCGCGCCTGTTCTCGTTCAACAACCCGGTCGGCGCCTGCCCCACCTGCGATGGCCTGGGCGTGCAGCAGTTCTTCGACCCCGAGCGTGTGGTCGCGCACCCCGAACTGAGCCTGGCCGGCGGCGCGGTGCGTGGCTGGGACCGGCGCAACGCCTACTACTTCCAGATGATCTCCTCCCTGGCCGCCCATTACGGCTTCGATGTGGAGACGCCCTGGGAGGAACTGCCCGAGCGGATTCGCCAGATCATCCTCTATGGCAGCGGCGACGAGCCCATCGAGTTCACCTATCTCGGCAATCGCGGGCAGGTGCTGCGCAAGACCCATCCCTTCGAGGGCATCATTCCCAACATGGAACGGCGCTACCGCGAGACCGAATCCGGCGCCGTGCGCGAGGAGCTGTCACGCTATCTCTCGGCCCAGCCCTGCCCGGACTGCCACGGCACGCGTCTCAATCGTGCCGCGCGCCATGTGTTCATCGCCGACTACAGCCTGCCGCAGATCACGGCCATGCCGATTGGCGAGTGCCATCACTTCTTCTCCGAGCTGAAACTGCCGGGCAAGCGCGGCGCCATCGCCGAAAAGATCCTGCGCGAGATCGTGCTGCGCCTGCGCTTTCTGGTCGATGTCGGGCTCGACTACCTGATGCTCAACCGCAGTGCCGAGACCCTCTCCGGTGGTGAAGCCCAGCGCATCCGCCTGGCCAGCCAGATCGGCGCCGGACTGGTGGGGGTGATGTACATCCTCGATGAGCCCTCCATCGGCCTGCACCAGCGGGACAACGAGCGCCTGCTGAACACCCTGACCCACCTGCGCGATCTCGGCAACACG
>RFHG01000576.1 GCA_003696465.1 Gammaproteobacteria bacterium
AAGGGCAGGGACCGATGCACAAGCTGCCGCCGGTTTCCGGGCTTGCCCCAGCAGCAGGACTGGATGAGCCGGGTCGCAAGGCAAACGGCGAGGACGAAAACCTGCCCAAGATCTGGGTGGTCGATGATGATCCGGTCAATCTCGAAGTGGCCGGAACACTGCTCGATCCAAACGAGTTCAGGGTGCGCCGGTTCAGCGACGGACGCACGTTGCTCGATGCTCTGTTCAGGGAGCAGCGGCGTCCCGATCTGATCCTGCTCGACCTGATGATGCCGGATGTCGACGGGTTCGATGTCTGTGCCCGGGTACGAGAGCATTTCGATGCCCTGCATCTGCCCATCCTCGTGGTAACCGCCCGGGTCGACGAGGAAAGCATTGCCCGCGCCTTCTCCCTTGGCTGCAACGACTATCTGGTCAAGCCGTTTGTTTCCGGCGAATTGCTGGCCCGGGTACGTGCCCATCTGAGTGCGCACGCCCTGGTGGAGCAGATGGAGGAAAACAAGGCGCTCAAGGCCGAAATCAAGCTGCGCAGGCAGACCGAGGCGCTTCTGCTGCGGGCCCAGTCGATCCTGGGCAACCTCATCGAGTTCAGTTCGGAGGGGGTCATCGCCTTCGATCAGGATGGCCGCCTGCTGTGTGCCAACAGCGCCGCCCAGGCGATTCTCGGTCTGGACGAGGGGCAGCAGTTCCTCGATGACCTGTCCCCCACGCTGACCCGCATCCTGCTCTATTCAGAAGAGGATCTGCGCGCCGCCAGGGGCGAATTGAACGAGCTCATCGACCTGCGCGGAGGTGGCCAGGTTCAGGCCCTGATCCGTGCCAGTTGCTACGAGGGCGGGCGCATCTATTACGCCGTTCTGGGCAGTCTGAGGGAGTCGGCGCAAACCCCTGCCCAGTCCGCACGGCTGCAGGCGCTGGATGCTGCTTTCAACGCCGTGGGCGAGGCCATGATCGAGCGCAATGCCGGAGGCAGTGTGGCCGAGCCGATGGCCTGCCCGGTTGCGGACAAGGACGAGCAGGACCAGCTCTTCAAGACCGTGATCGTGGATGCCATGACGACCAGCCTGCAGGCCTGGAAGCAGTACACGCACCGAACCAAGATCGACCTGGCCGAGGACAGTGGCCTGTGGACCGTCTATCTGGACAAGTCGACACCGGTTACCCGCACGCTGGACCGTTATCTGAAGCTGGATACGGTACCCAAGCGCCCGCGCTGGCGGCGCGTTTTGCAGACCATCGAGTTTGTCATGGAGCACGTGCCAAGAGATACCCGTGAGCATGCCATGCTGGCGCAGCTGCGCGACCGGATCATCGAACTCTCGCCCTGATCCCGCATTCGTTCCGTCCGCCTTTCTGCAGCGGCCGGGGCAGGGCCGGTTCACTTTTCTACGGGCGCATCATGCAGGCTATAATGCGCGCCCCCATCCGTGGAGCACATCATGAGCGAACTCAAGGCGCTGATTTTTGACGTGGACGGTACCCTGGCCGATACCGAGCGGCATGGTCACCGGGTGGCCTTCAACGAGGCCTTTCGGGAGCACGGTCTCGACTGGCACTGGGACGAGGAACTGTATGGCGAACTGCTGGCCATTACCGGCGGCAAGGAGCGCATACGGCACTATCTTGCCGGCCACCATCCCGAGTTTCTGCAGCGTTCGGATATCGATGAGCTGATTCCGGAGCTGCACAAGGCCAAGACCCGCCACTACCTGGCACTGCTCGCCGAGGGACGCATTCCCTTGCGGCCCGGCGTCGAGCGCCTGCTGCGCGAGGCCATGGACGAGGGGTTGCGGCTGGCCATTGCCACCACCACCACCCCCGAGAATGTCACGGCACTGCTGGCCGCCACCCTGGGCGAGGACAGCATCGGCTGGTTCGAGGTGATCGGCGCCGGTGACATCGTTCCGGCCAAGAAACCGGCACCCGACATTTACCACTGGACGCTCGATCAGATGGGGCTTCCTGCCGAAGAGGCGCTTGCGCTCGAGGATTCCCGCAATGGCCTGCGTGCGGCCAGCGATGCCGGTTTGCGCAGCCTGATTACCACCAATGGCTACACCGCCCAGGAGGATTTCGACGGGGCGGCCCTGGTGGTCGACAGCCTCGGTGAACCGGGCAGCCCGATGCGTATCCTCCAGGGTGAGCTGACCGGCCATGAATGGATCACGCCAGCCGCCCTGCGTGATCTGCACGCGGCCTGAGGGTCAGTCTTCCCCGGGGCGGATTGCCTCGACCCGGCAATCGATCCAGCCGTCCCGCAGTCGCAGGCTGACAGGATCACCCGCGCTGGTGTCCCGGACGCTCTTCAACAGCCGCCCCTCGGCGGTCAGCGGCAGGGCGTAGCCGCGCTCGAGCGTGGTCAGGGGGCTGTATGCATGCAGCCGCCCGGCTACCGCCTGCAGCTGCTGACGGCGTGTCTTCAGCAAATGATCCATGCCGCCCTTCAGACGCTGTTGCAGGGTTTCGCACTGGCGCTCCATGCCCTGCAGGCGCATCAGCGGGGCCTGCTGGCGCAGACGGGCAGCAAGATGGTCCAGCCGCTGCCGGTGATGACGCAGGGTGATGCGCAAGCCGTTTCCGAGGCGCTGTTCCAGCTCGTCCACCCGCAGCATGAGCTGTTCCAGACGGCGCCGGGGGTGCTGTTGCCGAAGCCGCTGGTACAGATGGCCCAGATGCAGGGCTGCATCTTCCAGCCGCCGCAGCATGGCGTCCTCCAGCGCCTGCCGGTAACCCTGGCAGCGGGCCGCAAGTTCCGCACCGTCGGGGCTGACCAGCTCCGCGGCTGCCGAAGGGGTCGGGGCGCGCAGGTCGGCCACGAAGTCGGCGATGGTGTAGTCGGTTTCGTGGCCCACGGCCGAGACCACGGGAATGGCGCAATCGGCAATGGCGCGGGCCACGCGCTCGTCGTTGAAGGCCTGCAGATCCTCCAGCGAGCCGCCCCCGCGGGCCAGGATGAGCACATCGCATACGGCCTCGCTGCAGGCCCGCTGCAATGCCTCGACAAGGGCGGGCACAGCCTCGGCCCCCTGTACCGGGACCGGGTACAGCAGCACGGGAAGGGCGGGAAAGCGACGTTGCAGCACATGCAGGATGTCGCGAATCACGGCACCGCTGGGCGAGGTGATGACACCCAGGCATGCGGGGAAGACGGGGAGGGCCTGCTTGCGTGATTCATCGAACAGCCCCTCGGCAGCCAGCCGTTCGCGCAACGCCTCGAAGGCCCGTTGCAGGGCACCATGGCCCGCTTCCTCCATATGCTCGACGATGAGCTGGAAGTTGCCCCGTTGTTCATACAGGCTGACCCGGGCCCGTACCAGAACCTGCATGCCCTGTTCGGGACGGAAGCGGACCAGTCGGTTACGGCCCCGGAACATGGCACAGCTCACCTGGGCCTCGCTGTCCTTGAGGGTGAAGTACCAGTGTCCGGAGGCAGGCCTGGAAAGATTGGAGATTTCGCCCTCGACCCAGATGAGGGGAAAGTGCCCCTCGAGCAGCGCGCGGACCTCGCGATTCAGCTCGGAGACCTGGAAAATATGCCGGGGGTCGTGTGACTCGTCTTCATCCTGCATGTCAGGATTGTAGCACAAGCCAATGAAAATAAAATAAAATGATGCATCAAAAAGGCCGGCGCCCTGGGACGCCGGCCCGCTTATCCTTTGGCTCCTGAGACGCTGTTACTGGTAACGCGGCCCGGCGTTACGCTGTTCCATGGCCTGCTGATAACCCATGCGGGCCTGGAAGCGGGCTTCTTCCAGCAGCTTGCTGGCCTTGTCGAAATCACCCTTGGCAGCAGCAGCCTTGGCCTTCTTGATGATCTTGCCGATGTCGCGCCACTCGCCGCCGACCGAGGCAGCCTTCTTGCGTTCTGCCTCGACGGCCTTCAGGGTCTCCTCGAATGCTGCCATGCGCGGATCGGGCCCCTGCTCGTTGGATGCGGTCTGGGTGCCGGCGCAGCCAGCCAGCAGCAGGGTACCGAGCGCCAGGCTCGGGAGCAGTTTGCTGGTTTTCATGGATCCTCCTCAACTACGGGGTTGTCGTTTTGGTATGGTGGTCCGCTCGCGGTCGGCCAGGCGACCGGTGCGTGCGGACCTCACATAGTTAGCAGTTTCGCGGCAGCAGGTCAAACGCGGGGCGAGCATGCCTGTTCTCTTGCCTGTTCTCTATGGAGAAATGGCGGTCGGTTCCTTATAATTGTTGCCCATTTTCCCAGCCGCCCGAGACCGCCCATGCGCATTATTCAGGAAGCACTCACCTTTGACGATGTCCTGCTGGTCCCGGCACATTCCACTGTGCTGCCCAAGGATGTGGACCTTCGGACCCGCCTGACTCGGGGAATCGAGCTGAACATCCCCCTTGTTTCCGCGGCCATGGATACCGTAACCGAGGCCCGCCTGGCCATTGCCCTGGCCCAGGAAGGGGGAATCGGCATCATCCACAAGAACATGGGTATCGAGGAGCAGGCCAACGAGGTGCGCAAGGTCAAGAAGTTCGAGAGTGGCATCATTCACGACCCGATCACCGTGCCGCCCGATACCACCATCCGTGATGTGCTGGAAATCACGCGCAAGAACAATATCTCCGGTGTCCCGGTCGTGGATGGCGAGGACCTGGTCGGTATTGTCACCAGCCGCGACCTGCGCTTCGAGACCAATCTGGATGCCCCGGTCTCCACCATCATGACGCCCCGGGAGCGTCTGGTCACGGTGCGCGAGGGGGCCAGCAAGGACGAGGTTCAGTCCCTGCTGCACAAGCACCGCATCGAGAAGGTGCTGGTGGTGAACGACGATTTCAAGCTGCGCGGCATGATCACCGTGAAGGACATCCAGAAGTCGCGTGATTACCCCAATGCGTGCAAGGACGAGCACGAACGCCTGCGGGTAGGTGCTGCAGTCGGCGTTGGCGCGGGCACCGACGAGCGCGTGGAGGCGCTCGTGGCCGCCGGCGTCGATGTCATCGTGGTCGATACCGCGCATGGTCATTCCCAGGGGGTGCTCGACCGGGTGGCCTGGGTCAAGAAACACTTCCCCGATGTGCAGGTCATCGGCGGCAACATCGCCACGGCCGAGGCCGCGCTCGACCTGGTCAAGGCCGGGGCCGATGGCGTCAAGGTGGGCATTGGCCCGGGGTCGATCTGCACCACACGCATCGTGGCCGGTGTCGGCGTGCCCCAGATCACGGCCATCGACAACGTACGCCAGGCGCTCGAAGGCACCGGCGTGCCATTGATTGCCGATGGCGGGGTGCGCTTCTCGGGCGATCTGGCCAAAGCCATCGCCGCCGGCGCCTACAGCGTGATGATTGGTGGCATGTTTGCCGGCACCGACGAGGCTCCGGGCGAGGTCGAGCTGTACCAGGGGCGTTCCTACAAGTCGTACCGGGGCATGGGCTCGCTTGGTGCCATGCAGCAGGGTTCTTCCGACCGCTACTTCCAGGACAACGAGGGCGAGGTGGAGAAGCTCGTGCCGGAAGGCATCGAGGGGCGCGTGCCGTACAAGGGCAGCGTACTCACCATCATCTATCAGCTCATTGGTGGGCTGCGCTCCAGCATGGGTTATGTGGGCGCCTCCAGCATCGAGGAGATGCGCACGCGTCCGTCCTTCGTGCGCGTGACCAACGCCGGCATGCAGGAGAGCCATGTGCACGACGTGACCATTACCAAGGAAGCGCCGAACTACCGTCGCTGACATCCTGCCGGGCCGCCACGGGCGGCCCGTTCCATTTCCACAGGCAAGCCATGACACAGAACATCCATGCCGATCGCATCCTGATCCTCGATTTCGGCTCCCAGTACACGCAGCTCATTGCCCGTCGCGTGCGCGAGGCCGGTGTCTATTGCGAAATCCATCCCTGGGACATTTCCGACGAACAGGTGCGCGCGTTTGCGCCCAGGGGCATCATCCTCTCGGGCGGGCCCGAATCGGTCATCGATGCCGAGCCGCCGCGTGCTCCGCAGGTGGTGTTCGAGCTGGGCGTGCCGGTGCTGGGCATTTGCTACGGCATGCAGACCATGGCGGCGCAGCTCGGCGGCGAGGTGGAATCCTCCGACCACCGCGAGTTCGGCTATGCTCAGGTGCGTGCCCGCGGTCATACCCGCCTGCTGCGCGACATCGAGGATCACACTTCGCCGGAGGGCTACGGCCTGCTGGATGTATGGATGTCGCACGGCGACCGGGTGGTGAAGATGCCGCCGGGCTTCAAGCTGATGGCCAGCACCGATTCGGCCCCGATTGCCGGCATGGCCGACGAGGAGCGCGGCTTCTACGGCGTGCAGTTCCACCCGGAGGTAACGCATACCCGTCAGGGCAAGCGCATCCTGTCGCGCTTCGTGCACGAGATCTGTGGCTGCGCGTCGCTGTGGACCTCGGGCAACATCATCGAGGACAGCATTGCCCGTATTCGCGAGCAGGTCGGCAGCGACGAGGTCATCCTTGGTCTGTCCGGTGGCGTCGATTCCTCTGTCGTGGCCGCGCTCCTGCACCGCGCCATCGGCGACCAGCTCACCTGCGTGTTTGTCGACAATGGTCTTTTGCGCCTGCACGAGGGTGACCAGGTGATGTCCACCTTCGCCCGGCACATGGGGGTCAAGGTCATCCGGGTCGATGCCGAGGAACGCTTCCTGGCTGCCCTCAAGGGGGTTACCGATCCCGAGCAGAAGCGCAAGATCATCGGCAATCTGTTTGTCGAGATCTTCGACGAGGAGGCCGCCAAGTGCACCAACGCCCGGTGGCTGGCGCAGGGCACCATCTACCCCGATGTCATAGAATCCGCCGGCAGCAAGACCGGCAAGGCACATGTCATCAAGTCGCACCACAATGTGGGCGGTCTGCCCGAACACATGAAGCTGGGTCTGGTGGAGCCGCTGCGCGAACTGTTCAAGGACGAGGTGCGCCAGATCGGTGTCGAGCTGGGCCTGCCCACGGAAATGGTCTATCGTCACCCCTTCCCG
>RFHG01000108.1 GCA_003696465.1 Gammaproteobacteria bacterium
CCTCGTCGAGATAGGCCGACCAGTCGCGTGCATCGCGGCCAAAGGCAAAGAACTCGGGATTGAGCAGGGCCTCGCGCGTGTTGTAGCGCAGGGGCTGCATGGCGGTATCGGTGATCTCTCCGCCGGCCTCGCGCAACACGGCGTGCGCGGCAGCGGTATCCCATTCCGAGGTAGGCCCCAAGCGGGCGTAGAGATCGGCCTCGCCCTGGGCGATGACACACATCTTGAGTGAGCTGCCCAGTACCCGCTCACTATGCGGGCCAATGCGCTCGAGGAAGCGCTGCAGACGCTCGCTGGGATGCGAACGGCTGGCCAGGACCACCATCCCGTCTTCCGGCAGGCTGCGGGCGCGGATGCGGCGCGGCGCCTCCCCATCCTTGCGATGCCAGGCACCACTGCCCCGGGCGGCCGACCAGGTTTCGCCCCAGACCGGGGCATGCACCACGCCCAGCACCGGCTCGTGCTCCTCTATGAGGGCGATGTTGACGGTAAACTCGCCATTGCGCTTGACGAACTCGCGGGTGCCGTCCAGCGGATCGACCAGCCAGTAGGCACTCCAGTCACGGCGCCGCTGCCAGTCGGGCGCGCTGGCCTCTTCCGACAGCAGCGGCAGCTCCGGTTCCAGCGCGCTCAGCCCCTGCATGATGATGCGGTGCGCCGCCATGTCGGCAGCGGTCAGCGGCGAGCTGTCATCCTTGTGCGCCACTTCGAACGCCGTTTCGTAGACTTCGAGGATGGCCTCTCCGGCACGCTGGGCAATGGTCTCTGCCTCGCCGCGCAGGGCCTCGAGCTGTGTGTCGTCGAGCGTCATGTCGCTTCCTGTTGCAGGTGATGGCGCGCCAGATAGAGTGCGGCGATGCTGCGCGCCTCGGAAAAGTCCTCCCGGCCCAGCAGGGCCTCGAAATCGTCCAGTGGCCAGGGCACCACTTCCGGCGGTTCGGGCTCGTCGCCGGGCAGGGGGGCCGGGCTCAGGTCCCGGGCCAGTACGACCCGGGTGCGGTGGCCGAAATAGGCCGGGGCAATGGTCAGGGTCTTGAGTGCCTCCAGGCGGGCCGCGCGCATGCCGATCTCTTCGCGGATCTCGCGGTCGGCCCCGGCCAGGACATCCTCGCCCGGTTCGAGCCGCCCCTTGGGCAGGCCGAGCTCGTAGCGCTCGGTACCTGCCGAATACTCGCGAATCAGGAGCACCTCGCCGGCGGCGTTGACAGGCACGATGAGCACCGCCCCGCCAGCCGACCCCATCAGCCGCTCGAAGGTTACCTCGGTGCCGTTGGAAAACTCGAGATCCACGGATTCGATACGGAACAGACGGCTGCGCGCCACCTCGCGGGTGGCCAGGATACGCGGCGGGGTTCGACTCATGGGCAGCTCTGAATGGCCTTCATGCCCTCATGTTATCGGCTGCGCCGGATCATGGCAAAATGCCCGCCCTGCCCGAAAGGAGAACGTGCCGTGTCCCAGCCCTGCCCGCCCGACTGGTCGGCCATCGACCAGGTCTTTCTTGACATGGACGGCACCCTGCTCGACCTGCACTTCGACAACCACTTCTGGCTCGAATACCTGCCGCGCCACTACGCCGAACGCCACGGCATGGACGAGCAGCAGGCGAGAGAGGAACTTTACCGCCGTTTCGCGGCCGTCGAGGGCACCCTGGACTGGTACTGCCTCGACTACTGGCGGCGGGAGCTGGGGGTGGACATCGTGGCCCTCAAGCACGAGATCCGGCACCTCATCCGGGTCCACGAGCGGGTCATCGAGCTGCTCGACGCCCTGCGCGCTCGGGGCAAACGGCTGGTACTGCTCACCAATGCCCACCGCGACAGCCTCAACCTGAAGATCCGCGAGACCGGGCTGGACGGGCATTTCGACCGGGTCATCAGTAGCCACGACCTGGGGCTGGCCAAGGAACACCCGCAGTTCTGGCCACGCCTGCAGAGCGTGGAGCCCTTTGATCCGGCCCGCAGCCTGCTGGTGGACGACAACCTGAGCGTTCTGCAGACCGCACGCGCGGCCGGCATTGCCCATCTGGTGGCGGTGCGCCATCCCGACAGCCAGCGCCCGGAACGCCAGGCCGAGGGCTTCTGCAGCGTCCGCGGCGTGGGCGAACTGCTCGATTCCCTGCCGCAGTAAGCAAGCAACATGTGGGAAAAGGGGTCTGTCCCCTGCTTGCATGAAGATATTGCACATCCGCTACGCGGCTGCGCCCCACTTTCTTTGCTTGCCCAAAGAAAGTGGGCAAAGAAAGGGCACCCCGGGCCCGTGCCCGCTTACGCGGGTACCCGACCGCGAACGCATCGCTGCGGGGGTTCATCGACGGGCATCCCTTGCCGGCCCCCGGGTCTGCTGCGCAGCCCCGGCCAACCGCGCTCCTGCGCCCGCGGCCGGCACGGGCCAAGGGGATTGGGGGCCAGCCTTTAGCCTCCACGGTTTCTGGCCGTCTCATGAGACACCAGGGCATGAACCCGGGCAGCCCTGTGCCTTGGAACGCGCCGGTTTCGAATGCCATGTAGGGACGAGTCCCGCTCAGTGGTACGAAATGGCATGAATTCGGGTTCAAAAACTGTCGCCCGCGCCTTTTATGGTACGAAGGTCCATCCAATCCTGTCTTTCAATCAATCAACGCATCGATGTGGGCACAGACACTGGCACCCAGCGCCTCGGGGTCATAACCACCCTCCAGCGTCGAGATCATCTGCCCGTGGGCATGACGCTGTGCCACTTCGAGCAGGCGACGGGTCACCCAGCGATAGTCATCCTCCTCCAGCGCCAGGCCGCCGAGCGGATCGGCGCGATGGGCGTCGAACCCCGCCGAGACGAAGACCAGCTCGGGGCGAAAGGCCTCCAGCCGCGGCAGCCAGTGGCGCTCGACCGCGGCCCGGAAGACGGCACTGTCGCTGCCGGCCGCAAGCGGCACCGGCACCACGTTGTGGTGCGGTGAATCGGCCCCGGTGTGCGGATAGAAGGGGTGCTGGAAGCTGGACAGCAGCAGCACCCGCGGATCACCGCCGAAGATGTCCTCGGTGCCGTTTCCGTGATGCACGTCGAAGTCGCAGATCGCCACCCGTGACCAGCCCCGGGCCAGTGCATGGGCCGCACCCACCGCCACATTGTTGAAGAAGCAGAATCCCATCGCCTGCCTGCGGGTGGCATGGTGGCCGGGCGGGCGTACCGAGCAGAAGCAGCGCACGGCCTCGCCCTCGTGCAGCAGCTCGACTGCCTCCACCACCGCCCCGGCAGCCCTGAGTGCTGCATTGAGCGTAAACGGGGTCATGATCGTATCGGGGTCGAGTGCGATCTCTCCTTCCCTCGGGGCCTGCTCGAACAGGGCCTGCACATGGCCCGCATCATGCACGCGCTCGAGTTGTTCCCGGGTGGCCAGTGGCGCATCATGAAAGGCCAGTTCATACTGGTATCCGCGGTGCACCAGGTGGCGGTCGATGGCCAGCAGGCGCTCCGGGCGCTCGGGATGGCCGGGTGCCATGTCATGCAACAGACAGTCGTGATGGGTGATGATGGCAATGCTCATGCGTACCAGGCCCTCCTCCCGCGGCAACAGCATGCCTGTCGTCCGCCCTGGCCTTCACTTTAACGCAGATGGCCGGATGCCACCCGCAGCAGCCCGATCCCTCCGATGAGCGCAAGCCTGGCCGCCCTGTTCAAGCCCCGATCCGTGGCCGTGATCGGCGCCAGCGAACGGCCGGGCTCGGTCGGCCGACTGGTGTTCGAGAACCTGCTGGCCGCCGGCTTCCCCGGCGCCATCCATGCCGTCAATCCACGCCACGAAACGGTACTTGGCCATCCCTGCGTCGGCAGCGTGGAGGACATCGATGGCCCGGTGGACCTGGTGGCCCTGTGCATCCCGGCAGAACGTATCGAACGGGTCCTGCGCCAGTGCGCGCGCAAGGGCGTGGGCGCGGCAATCATTCATGCCCGCAACCCGGCACAGGGTCAGCGGCTGGCCCGCTGGCAGCAGCGCATCCGCACACTTGCCCGCAACAGCGGAATCCGTCTGCTCGGCCCCAACAGCATGGGCCTGTGGCGGGCGCGGCAGCGCCTCAATCTGCTCTACAACCGCAACCGCCTGCAGTCTGGTCCGGTGGCCCTGGTCAGCCAGTCTGCCGGCCTCTGCGATGCCCTGCTCGACTGGTGCGAGGCGCACGGTCGCGGTTTCAGCACCGTGCTCACGCCAGGCGAGGCACTGGATGTGGACCTGGCCGATGCCATCCGCTATCTGGCGCTGGAACCGGATACCCGGCTGATCCTTGTCTACATGGAGCACATCGAGGCAGCCCGCGCCCCGGCACTGATCGCGGCCCTGCGTCTGGCCGCGGCCATCAAGCCGGTGCTGGTGTTCAGCGGGGGGCCGCCCGAGGAGGCCTGCCTGGAAGGCGCCATACTCAGCACCGGGGCCGTGCTCCTGCACCATGTCGGTGAGCTGTTCCCCATCATCGACCGCCTGCTGGCCGGCCAGGTGCCTGCCAGCGACCGGCCCCTGCTCATCGGCAATGCCACCGGCCCCGACTTTCTGGCGCTCAATCGCCTGCACGCCTACGGGCTCGAGCCCGCGGAACCGTCCGAACGCCTGCTCAAGCGCCTGCGCAGCCTGGCCCCGGTGCGGACCCGCCCCGGCCTGGTGCTGCCGGCCACGCTCGATGCCGGGGCGCTTGCCCGCTGTCTCGACGCGGTGGCCGAGGGAGACGGGCTGGCGCCGCTGCTGCTGCTCACCCCGCGCCCGGAGACCGATGCCGAGGCCCTGGTTCGGACACTCATCGACCGTGCCGACCACCCACCGGTCACCTGCCTGATGGGCGAACAGCGGGTGGCCTCGGCACGCACCCTGGCACGGGAGGCGGGGCTTGCGCTGCAGGACAGTCCCGCCGCCGCGGTCGATGTCTTCGCCAGTCTGACCGCCTGGCGACGCCAACAGGCCCTGGTGGGTGCCCTGCCCGAGGCCTGGCCACGGGAACTGGAACAACCGCTGGCCACGATTGCCGAAGAATGCCGCAGACTGGCGGCACAACCCGAACGGATCGACCGCGCCACCACCCTGCAATGGCTGGAACGGCTCGGGCTGCGTTGCCCTCCAGCCACCACGGCCACCTCGCTGGACGAGGCCCGTGCGCGCGCCGAGGACATGGGCTGGCCATTGCGACTGCGCCCGCTCAATCTGTGGTGCCGGGCGCCGCGGCAGAGCGTGGCCACCGACCCGGCCAGCCTGCGCCACCACTATCTGGCCCTTTTCAGCGCACAGCAGACCTGCCGTGATCGCTCGCCCGTGCGCGGCGTGCTGCTGCAGAAGCTGCCGTTTGAAGCGGAACGGCTCGGTCTGCGCCTTGCCGTTCGCCGGCATCCGGTCTGGCGCAGCGTGCTCGAGGCCAGCCTGCCCCAGGCCCGTGTCCCGCACTGCCTCCCACTGCCGATTGGCCCGGCCCAGCTGGATGTGTGGCTGGCCCATGCCGAACGCCGGCCACTGGAGCCCCTGCGCGACTGGCTGCTCAGGCTCTCGGCCCTGATTGCACGGATCCCCGAATGCCAGGCACTGATGCTCGACGAGATCTACCTGGACGAGGAGGGCCCCCTGCTTGCCGACGCCCGCCTGGAGCTCGCGCCGGTCCCCGAGGATCAGCCGCCATACGGTCACCTGCTGATCCATCCATGGCCTCCGGAACGGGTACGCCGGGAACGTCTGGAGGACGGCAGCCCTCTGCTCATCCGCCCGCTGCGGCCGGAAGATGCCCGCAACCCGGGCCGCTTCACGGAACAGCTCTCGCCCGAGAGCCTGCGTCAGCGCTTCCTGCATCCACCACCCGCCCTGACGCCGGAACTCATCGCCCAGCTCTCCATCCTCGATCTGCACCGCGAACATGCCCTGCTGGCGCTGGCCGGGACAGAAGAAGAGCCTGCAGGCGTGGCGCGCTATACCTGTCGCGATGGTGCGGCCGAGTTTGCCATCCTGGTGGCGGACCGCTGGCAGGGACACGGCATTGGCCGGCGCCTGATGGAGGCCCTGATGGAAACCGCCAGGGCCTACGGCTGTCGACGGATGTACGGACTGGTTCTGGCCGATAACCGCCGCATGCTGGCCTTTGCCGGGAAACTGGGGTTCCGCCGGATGCCCTCGGAGGAACCCGGTGTGGTACGCATCGAGCGCACGCTCTGATACAGATCAATGCCGCCGTGCCGCGGCGGGTGGATACTGGAAGGGTGCAAAGCACGGACCATCCACCCGCTACAGGAGCACGCCATGTTTGCCGAACCCCACGACCTGCATCACGAACTGCCGGAATATGCCGACCGCATCCACCAGCTCAAGACGCACGATACGCACTTCCGCCGCCTGTTCGAGGAATACGACGATGTGGTCAAGGAGCTGCA
>RFHG01000577.1 GCA_003696465.1 Gammaproteobacteria bacterium
AATGGCCAGCTGCTCGAGCAGCGCGGTCGGCACCTCCTCGGCCGCCGCGGTGACGATGATGCCGTCGAAGGGCGCGAGCTGCTTCAGCCCCCAGCTGCCGTCGGAATGCCAGGCCTGCACATTGCGCAGGCCCAGTTCGCGAAACAGGCTGCGGGCCCGCTCGTGCAGCGCCCGGATGCGCTCGGTGGTGAACACCCGCGGCACCAGCTGCGAAAGGATTGCGGCCTGATAGCCGGAGCCGGTACCCACTTCCAGCACCTTGTCGGGCACGCCGCCGGCCAGCAGCACCTCGGTCATGCGCGCCACGATGTAGGGCTGGGAGATGGTCTGGCCGTGGCCAATGGGCAGGGCGGTGTCCTCGTAGGCACGGCTGGCCAGGGCCTCGTCCACGAACAGGTGCCGCGGCATCATGCGCATGACTGCCAGCACCCGCTCGTCGGTGATGCCCTCCTCCTTGAGCCGCGCCGCGAGGCGGTCGCGGGTGCGCTGCGAGGTCATGCCGATGCCATGGATGTCGGTGCGGGCGATCATGCCAGCTCCTCCAGCGCCCGTACCCAGTCCTGCAGCGGGGCAATGGCACCATGGCGTGTCATGTCCACGGTCAGCGGCGTGAGCGAGACATGCCCCTCGGCCACGGCATGGAAATCGGTGCCCTCGCCGGCATCGCGCGCGTCGCCCACCCCGCCGATCCAGTATACGGTGCGTCCCTGGGGATCCTGCATTCGGGTGACGGCCTCGGACGGATGGCGGTGACCCAGCCGGGTTACCCGAAACCCTGCCAGCTGTTCGAAGGGCAGGTCCGGCACATTCACGTTGAGCAGGGTCAGCTCGGGCAGGGGCGCGGTGCGCAGGCGTTCGACCAGCAGCGCCACCACGCGGGCTGCGGTATCGAGGTGCTGCGGAGGCCGCCCGGCCAGCGAAACGGCCATTGCCGGACGACCCAGGAAGCGCCCTTCCATGGCCGCGGCCACGGTGCCGGAATAGAGCACGTCATCGCCCAGGTTGGCACCATGATTGATACCGGAGATGACCATGTCAGGCGGCTCGTCGAGCAGGCAGGTCAGGGCCAGATGGACGCAGTCGGTGGGCGTGCCGTTGATGCAGTGGAAGCCGCGCTCATCCGTCTCGACCGACAGCGGGCGATCCAGGGTCAGCGAGTTGCTGGCGCCACTGCGATCCCGGTCGGGTGCGGCGACGAAGATTTCGCCAAAGGGACGACAGGCCTCCGCAAGCGCGGCCAGACCTGCCGATTGGCAGCCATCGTCGTTGCTCAGCAGGAGGCGCATGGAACGGCGCTTGTCGGCGTATACTTGGAGGACATTGGCCGCATTATCCCCCATGCCCGCATGAGTGAACAACCACCATCAGACGAAGAGGTCGATCTCTTCCGCGCCGCGGTTGGCCCGGTGCGTCCAGTGCGCAACGACCGTGTCGAACCGGAGCGCACGCCGCCTCCTGCCCGCCCCCTGAAACTGGAGCAGGACGAGGCAGAAGTGATGCGGGATGCGCTCTCCGATCATATTGCCGATACCGCCGACCTGCAGCCGGGAGACATCCTGGCTTTCTGCCGCGAGGGCGTACAGAAAAAGGTCTTCCGCAAGCTGCGCACCGGTGCCTACGCCGTCCAGGACGAGATCGACCTGCATGGCATGACCCGCGACGAGGCGCGCCGGGCGCTGCAGGTCTTCCTGCGCAGTGCCGCGGCCGAGGGCCGGCGCTGCGTGCGGGTGATTCATGGCAAGGGCCTGCGCTCACGCAACGAGGGGCCGGTGCTCAAGACCCGGGTGGATCACTGGCTGCGGCAGATGGACGAGGTGCTTGCCTTCCATTCCGCCCTGCCCCGCCATGGCGGAACCGGAGCGGTATATGTACTGCTTAAACGCGGCTGAGGAACGCGCCCGGCGACTCAGGCGAATTCCGATGGCGCACCCTGCTGCCAGTCGGGCATGGCCTCCTCGATGATGCCGCGCAGGGCTGCGTAGCGGCCATTCAGGGCCATCAGCTCCTCATGCGTGCCCTGCTCGATCACCCGCCCCTGCTCCAGCACGATGATGCGATCCACCCATTCCAGCCCGTGCAGGCGATGGCTGACCATCAGCAATCCGCGCTCGGACGGCTGTGCGCGCAACAATGCCAGTACCCGCCGGACATTGTCCGCGTCGAGCCCTTCCAGGGGTTCGTCGAGCAACAGCCAGGGGGCCGGACGGAGCAGCGTGCGCGCCAGCATCAACCGACGCTGCTGTCCGCCCGAAAGCGTGGTGCCACCGGCGCCGATCAGGGTGTCGAGCCCCTGGGGCAGATCGCGGACTTCTTCGGCCAGACCGACCTGGTCCAGGGCTGCCCAGAGGGCATCGGTATCGGCATTGGGGCAGCCGATACGCAGATTGGCGGCAATACTGGCGTTGAACAGGTGGTCGAACTGCCCCATCCAGGCCATGCCTTCACGCACCGTCTCTGCTGCCATGTGCCGCACTTCGACTCCGTCGATGCTCAGGCTGCCTGCCGTGTATTCCCGAAAGCGCATGAGCAGATCCAGAAGGCTGGACTTGCCGGCCCCGGAATGACCCACCAGCGCCACCCGCTCGCCCCGCTGCAGGGTGAGCGAGATGCCATCCAGTACCTGACTGCCATCGGCATGCTGAAGCGAGATCTGCTGGAGCTCGATGCGGTCGAAGGCCGGGGCCTCCGTCACCACCGGTGTCAGTTGCCGCAGGGGGTCCGGCCGGTCGATGACGGCAAACAGCCGCCGACCTGCCTGCAGGGCGCGTACCAAGGTCTGAAAGGCCATCGGCAGGGGCGCCACGGCCTCGAAGGCCGCCAGCGAGAGAAAGGCCAGCATGACCAGCACCGGGCCTTCGATGGCTCCGGCCTGCAACAGCGGAAGACCGATGACGATGGCGCCCAGCACCCCCAGCTGGGCCAGGTTTGCCATCAGTCCCTGGGCGACCGCCTGATGCCGGTTGAGCACCCTTTCCGCGGCTCCCTGCATTGCCTGCAGTTGCTCAAGGCGCCGCCCGCGCCGAGGCAGCGCGCCGGCAATCCACAATTCCCCCAGCCCTTCCACCTGTTCCACGAGGAAGCGCCGCAATTCCTCGCGCCGGGCCAGCACCTCCTGCCCTGCCTCGCGCCCCAGGGCATGCATCAGCAGGGGGACCAGGAGTCCGCCCGTGGCCAGCAACAGGCCCAGCCAGCCCGCCAGTGCGGGCGCAAACCAGCCGCTGACGCCCATCACCAGCAGGCTGGCGACCACGGCGGCCAGCAACGGCAGCAGGGTCTGGATGTAGAGGCTGTTGAGCTCGTCGATGTCGGCCACCATGCGCTCCAGCAGATCCGATTCGTGGAGATCGGCAAGACCTGCCGGCATCAGCGGCTCCAGATGCCGATAGAACCATACGCGCAGGTCGGCAAGGATCCTCAGGGTCGCGTCATGAGTCAGATAGCGCTCCCCGTAGCGCCCCAGTGTGCGCACGATGGCCATGGCACGGATGATGGCTGCCGGAGTGAAGTAGTTGATCGCAGTGCCGGCCAGCCCGGCCAGCGCCATGGCGGTGATGAACCAGCCGGACACGGCCAGCAGCGCGATATTCGCCAGCAGCGTGACCAGCACCAGCAAGCCGCCCACCAGCAGCCAGCCCAGATGCGGCCGGAACAGCTTCAGCAGACGCCACAGGTCAGTCACGGGAAGCGCCTCCCAGCAGCCGGCCCACGGCCGGTACACGCTCGGCAACGGCCTCCGGGCTTCCTTCGGCCACGACGTGGCCGGCCTCCATCATGACCAGGTGGTCGGCCTCGCGCAGGGTCTGCAGGCGATGGGCAATGACCAGAACGGTGTGGTTGCGGGCAAGCTCGGAAATGGCACGGGAAATGACGGCCTCGGTCTCGGCATCGAGGCTCGCCGTCGGTTCGTCGAGCACAACGAAGGCCGGCTGGCTGTAAAACAGGCGTGCCAGCGCCAGCCGCCGCATTTCGCCACCGGAGAGCCCGCGCCCGCCCTGCCCGACACGGGTCTCCAGCCCCTCCGGCAGCGACCGCACGCGCGCTTCGAGCTCCACCCGAGCGAGCGCCTCCCACAGCCGCGACGCGTCGGGCTCGTCCTCGCCCGGGGCTATGTTCTCCCGTATCGAGCCGGCAAGCAGCACGGGTTGCTGGGGCAACCAGCCGCACTGGCTGCGCCAGCTCTCGGGCTCTGCAGTGGCAAGGTTGCATCCATTGACGAAGATGTCTCCGCCCCGCGGCAAGTCAAATCCCAGCAGCAGGCGGGCCAGCGTGGACTTGCCTGCCCCGCTCGGTCCGATGAGGACGGTGAGTGCCGCCGGGGGGATCGTCAGGCTTACATCGGCCAGGGCGTCCTGCGTCCTTCCGGGATAGCGGTAACGCACGCCTTCGCACTGGATGTGCACCGAGCCCAGGCGCGGCAATATCTCGCTCCAGCTCCGCGCCAGCGGGCGCGGCAACGCCTCCAGGGCCTGCAGGGTCTCGGCTGCTGCCACCGCCTGCAGGCGCGCGTGGTAATGGGCGCCCATGGTGCGCAA
>RFHG01000578.1 GCA_003696465.1 Gammaproteobacteria bacterium
AGGAAGTTGTCGTATCGGCTGACCAGACGATCCACCGAATCGGCGTAGCGATTGTAGGCAATGACTGCCGGGATGGCGGCAAACAGGCCCATGGCCGTGGCCACCAGGGCCTCGGCGATGCCAGGGGCCACCGCGCTGAGTGTAGCCTGCTTGACCGCGCCCAGGGAACGGAACGAATTCATGATGCCCCAGACCGTGCCAAACAGGCCAACATAAGGGCTGATCGAACCCACGGTGGCGAGAAAGGACAGATGCGTCTCCAGCGCATCCACCTCGCGCGACAGGGCCACCTTCATGGATCGCTGCACCGCCTCGGTGATTTCCAGCGGGCTGGCCCCGCCCTGCTTGCGCATGCGCAGCCAGGTGCGGAATCCGGCGGCAAAGATGTGCTCCATGCCGCGCGGGTCGCCCTGGCCACGAATCCGTTCATACATGCGGGCCAGATCGGCGCCGGACCAGAAGCGGTCCTCGAACGCGTCGGCAGCGCGCCGGGCGCTGCGCAGGACGCGCCACTTGATGAAGATAATGGCCCAGGACAGAACCGATGCGGCCAGCAGCAGCAGCATGACCAGCTGCACCACCAGGCTGGCCCCGCTGACCAGCGAGAGGATGGACATGTCAGAGGACACTCTGGATCGCCTCCTGAATCGGTTCGGGGATGGGGGCGGGGCGCAGGCCGTGCATGTCGATGCAGGCCAGCTTGATGCGGCCGGTCACCAGCGGGGCCTCCTCCCCTGCGCGACGCACCCGCTGTTCAAACTCGATGCTGGCCCGGCCGGCCCGCTCGATGCGGCAGTCCACCACCAGGCGGTCATTGAAGCGTGCCGGGGCCAGATAGTCCACCGCGGCACGGCGCACGGCAAAAACGATTCCGTATTGTTCCATCAGCACGTCCTGTTCGAAGCCCAGGCTGCGCAGCCATTCGGTGCGGGCGCGCTCCATGAACTTCAGGTAGTTGGCGTAATACACCACGCCGGCGGTATCCGTATCCTCGAAATAGACCCTGACCGGCCACTCGAATCCAGTGCTCATTGCTCAGACCCCGAAATTGGCGAAAGTTTCCGTCACCCGGCCCTGCCACGCCGTGACCGGTGCCTCAGTCTGCAAACAGGTCCGGCACATCCGGATCACTGCGCGCGGGCGCCTTCAGGCCAAAGTGTCGATAGGCCAGCGCGGTGGCCATGCGACCGCGTGGGGTGCGCATCAGATAGCCCTGCTGAATCAGGTAGGGCTCGATCACATCCTCGATGGTGCCACGCTCCTCGCCGATGGCCGCGGCCACATTATCGAGACCTACCGGGCCGCCCTCGAATTTCTCGATGATGGTCAGCAGCAGGCGCCGGTCCTGGGCATCGAAACCGTGATGATCGACCTTGAATAGATCCAGTGCCGCCCGCGCCACCTCGCGGTCGATGCGCCCGTCGGCCCGGACCTCGGCATAGTCGCGCACGCGGCGCAACAGCCGGTTGGCGATCCGCGGCGTGCCGCGGGCACGGCGGGCAACCTCCTCGGCACCGTCCTCGGTGACCGGCACACCCAAGATGCCTGCAGCACGCTGCACGATGTGCTGCAGGTCCTCCACGGCATAGAACTCGAGCCGCTGGACGATGCCGAAGCGATCGCGCAGGGGCGAGGTCAGCAGGCCGGCACGGGTGGTCGCTCCGACCAGGGTAAAGGGCGGAAGATCGAGCTTGATGGAGCGTGCGGCCGGCCCCTCGCCAATGACGATATCGAGCTGGAAGTCCTCCATCGCCGGGTACAGGATCTCCTCCACCACCGGGCTCAGGCGATGGATCTCGTCCACGAACAGGACATCATGCGGCTCGAGGTTGGTGAGCAGCGCGGCCAGGTCACCGGGTTTCTCCAGCACCGGGCCGGAAGTATGGCGCAGGCTGGCACCGAGTTCGTTGGCAATGATGTGCGAGAGCGTGGTCTTGCCCAGCCCCGGCGGGCCGAAGATAAGCACGTGATCGAGCGCCTCGCCGCGGCCACGGGCGGCCTCGATGAAGATCTCCATCTGCTCGCGCACCTGTGCCTGGCCGACATAATCGGCCAGCCGACGGGGGCGGATCTGTTCCTCCTCGGCACGCTCGCGCGGATCGGCATCCGGATCGATGAGGCGCTCGGTCATTTCAAGCTCGCCTTCAGCGCCGCGCGGATGATGGCCTGGCTGTCCATGTCATCGGCAGCCACTGCCCGCACCAGCTTCTCGGCTTCGGCCGTTCGGTAGCCCAGCGCCTCCAGGGCCTGTATTGCCTCTTCCCGCGGGCCGGAAGGTGTGCCGGCAAGCGACTTGGCGCCGCCCTCGTCACCCGGAAGGCCAGCCGGGGCCTCGCCGAACAGGCGCTCG
>RFHG01000579.1 GCA_003696465.1 Gammaproteobacteria bacterium
AGGGGGGATGCCAGGCCACGCGCCCTTTACCCCGCCCTTCCCACTCCGCAGGCCAGTGCCGTTCGAGCCAGGATTCCAGCCCCTGCACATGGGGCAGGACGCGTCGGGCCAGGGCCAGGTACTCGGGCTCGTCGCGCAGCAGATCCGGATATTCCCGCATCTCGAGCAGGCAGGCCGAGGAGAGGCCGATGATGGCTTCGGCACCTTCATCCAGCGCCCTGCGCCAGAGGTCGAGATTGCGCCGGGCGCGATGGCGGGCTGCCGCCTTGGCCTCGAGATGGTGTTCCAGCGCTCCGCAACACTGTTCACCGGACAGGCTGCGCCCTTCCACGCCCTGCGCATCAAGCAGGCGCAGGGCCGCCTCCCGTGCCCGTGGCAGGCCAGCAGGCTCCACGCAACCCTGGAACAGGACCACATGCCGCTCATGCCTGCGTGGTCGGAAGCCCGCGGCCGGCCGTGGGCGGTACAGCTTTTCCGCAAGCGGTGCCGGCAACAGGGGCACCAGCCAGCGGCCAAGGCCGAGCAAGGGGCCAATCCTTCGCCGCTCCGGTACCGTCCACAACAGCAGCCGCCTCAGCAATCGCTCGCGCCAGCCGCGCCGGACCTGGCGGTCGATGTGCCGCCGGCCAATCTCGAGCAGGCTGTGGTATTCGACCCCCGAGGGGCAGGTGGTTTCACAGGAACGGCAGAGCAGGCAGCGGTCGAGGTGACGCAGGGTGCGCTCCCCTGCCCTGCCCCGTTCCAGGGCCTGCTTGATGAGGTAGATGCGGCCGCGGGGGCCATCCAGCTCGTCACCCAGCAGGCCGTAGGTGGGGCAGGTGGCCGTGCAGAACCCGCAATGCACGCAGGAGCGGAGGATGCGATCGGCTCTCTGCCCCTCCTCGCTGGCGAGAAATTCGGGCGGCAGACGCGTCTCCATCAGCGCGCCTCCCCGGGCAGCAGGCCCGGATTGAACAGGCCGGCGGGATCGAAGGCGGCCTTCAGGCGATGGTGCAGGGCCAGGGCGTCCTCCGACAGGCCGGCAAATGGCGTGAACGGCCAGGGCTCGGCCAGTCCGCCGACTGCGCGGGCAGCCGCCTGCACGGCCTCGGCGGGGGCATCGCCCTGGTACCAGCGCCGTCCACCGCCCCAGTCGATGAGCCACGTGCCCTGGAGTTCCGCAAGTTCGGCCGCCGGCGGGACCAGCAGGCGCCAGTCGCGCTGGCCAGGGTGGCGCTCTTCACGCAACACCTGCCAGAACTCCTCGCCCTCTTCCTCGCCGCCAAAGGCCGCTGCGGCCTCGGCCACACCGGAGGCCATGCCCCACAGGCGCAAATGAAGCATGCCCTCCCACCACGCCAGCCCTGCAATCGGCCAGGGCCGGTGCTGCAGATCGGCCATTTCTTTCACAGCCTTTTCCAGCGGGCAGGGGCGTACCAGACAGCGCTGCACCGGCGGGGCCGGACGCGTGCGCAGGCTCACTTCCAGCACAGGGCCGAAGATGCCGTATGCACCACATTGGAGGCGTGAAAGATCGTAGCCTGCCACATTCTTCATGACGCGTCCGCCAAAGCGCAGCAGCTCACCGGCGCCATTGATCATGGCCACCCCCAGCACGGCCCCGCGCACATCACCGAGCCAGGGCCGGGCCGGCCCGGAACGCCCGCAGGCCAGCATGCCGCCGACCGTGCCGGTATCCCGCCCCGGGGCCTCGAAACCCAGCGTCTGGCCGGCCTCGGCCACTGTGGCCTCCAGTTCGGCCAGGGGCGTGCCGCAGCGCACGGTAATGGCCAGCTCCCCCGGGTCGTACTCGACGATGCCCGAGAAACCGGACAGCGGCAAGGTTTGCATTTCTTCCGGAGGGGCCAGGCGGCTGCCGTTTCCGGCAATCCACAGCGCCTGCCCGTTCTCGCGCGCCGCGCGCACGTGCTCTACCAGTTCCCGAGCCTGCATCAGAAACGCTCCAGATCCGGAAACGGCAGGTTGCCATGGTGCACATGCATGGCACCCAGCTCGGCACAGCGGTGCAGCGCGGGTACCGCCTTGCCCGGGTTGAGCAGCCCGGCCGGATCCAGTGCCTGCTTTACTGCATGCATCTGTTCGAGCTCGGCCGGCGTGAACTGCTCGCACATGGAGTCGAGCTTCTCGGTGCCCACGCCATGCTCGCCGGTTATGGTGCCGCCCGCCTCGAGGCAGGCCCGCAGAATGGCGCGCCCCATCTCCTCGGTGCGCTCGAGCTCACCCGGGACATTGGCATCGTAGAGAATCAGCGGATGCATGTTGCCGTCTCCGGCATGGAACACGTTGGCCACCCTCAGCCCGTATTCCTGCGAAAGCGCGTCGATGCGCGCCAGCACCTCGGGCAGACGGGCCCGGGGTATGGTGCCATCCATGCAGTAGTAGTCGGGGGCAAGCCGACCCACCGCAGGAAAGGCCGCCTTGCGACCGGCCCATAGCCGGGCCCGCTCGGCATCGTCGCGCGCCACCTGCAGGCTGCTGCAGCCGTGCCGTTCGGCAATGGCGCGCACGCGTTCGATCTGCTCGCCTACTTCGGCCTCGGTACCGTCCACTTCGCACAGCACCAGGGCTGCGGCCTCTTCCGGATAACCGGCATGTACAAAGTCTTCGGCGGCACGGATGGCCAGGTGATCCATCATCTCGAGCCCTGCCGGCAGCAGGCCCTCGGCCAGGATCGCCGCCACGGTGCGCGCGGCATCACCGGTGTCGTCGTATCCCATCAGCAGCACGCCGGCGGCCGGGGGTTTGGGCAGCAGGCGCACGGTCACCTCGGTGACGATACCGAGCAGGCCCTCGGAGCCGGTGTAGAGCGAGAGCAGGTCCGCGCCCGGCGTTTCCAGCCGCTGGCCGCCGATCTCGTGCAGCTTGCCCTCGGCATCGAGCAGCTTGAGGCCCAGGATGTTGTGTACCGTCAACCCGTATTTCACGCAGTGCACGCCACCGGAGTTCTCCGCCACGTTGCCGCCAATGCTGCAGGCAATCTGCGAGGAAGGATCCGGGGCATAGAACAGGCCGTGCGGCTCGGCAGCCTGGCTGATCTGCAGGTTGCGCACCCCCGGCTGGACCACCGCCAGGCGGTTGTCCGGGTCGATCCGCAGGATGCGATCGAGCCGGGCCAGCCCCAGCACCAGGGCATCCTCCTGCGGCAGACTGCCGCCGGAGAGGCCGGTACCGGCCCCGCGGGCGATCACTGGCACGCCATGCGCATGGCAGCAGCGCAGCACCGCCTGTACCTGGCCGGTGTCATGCGGCAGGGCCACGGCACCCGGCAGGCGACGATACACGGAAAGGCCGTCGCATTCGTAGGGGCGGAGTTCTTCCTCGTCGACAATGAGGCTGTCTTCAGGCAGGATGCGGGCCAGTTCCTGGAGGCATTCGGCTGGCAGACCGCGCGGCGATGTTTCCGGGGCAGTTGGGTTCATTCGCGAATAATATAGTAAAATGCTCGGAATTTTAACGACGCACAACCGGGAGTATCCATGAGCAACAGCCCGTTCAACCCGCCGGTCCGTACCCTGATGGGGCCGGGCCCGTCCGACGTCCACCCGCGCATTCTCGAGGCCATGAGTCGGCCGACCATTGGTCATCTCGATCCGAAGTTCATCGAGATGATGGACGACATCAAGACCCGGCTGCAATACGCCTTCCAGACCAAAAACGCCATGACCATGCCCATCTCTGCCCCCGGGTCGGCCGGCATGGAGAGCTGCTTCGTCAACCTGGTGGAGCCCGGCGACAAGGTCATCGTGTGCCAGAACGGCGTGTTTGGCGGGCGCATGAAGGAGAACGTCATCCGCTGCGGTGCCACGCCGGTGATGGTGGAAGACGAGTGGGGCCGCGCCGTCGATCCGGACAAGCTGCGTGATGCCCTGAAGGCCAACCCCGATGCGCGGGTGGTGGCCTTCGTTCATGCCGAGACCTCGACCGGTGCCCAGTCCGATGCCGAGACCCTGTGCCGGATCGCGCGCGAGCACGACTGCCTGACCATCGTCGATGCCGTCACCTCGCTGGGCGGCACGCCGGTGAAGGTGGACGACTGGGGCATCGATGCCATCTACTCCGGCACCCAGAAGTGCCTGTCCTGCGCTCCGGGTCTTTCCCCGGTGAGCTTCAGCCAGCGTGCGCTGGATTTCGTTTCCTCCCGCAACCATCCGGTACAGAGCTGGTTTCTCGATCTCAACCTGGTCATGGGTTACTGGGGCGAAGGGGCCAAGCGCGCCTATCACCATACCGCACCGGTCAATGCCCTCTACGGCCTGCACGAGGCCCTGGTCATGCTGCAGGAGGAGGGACTGGAAAATGCCTGGGCGCGCCATCGCCTGCATCACAACGCGCTCAAGGCCGGCCTCGAGGCGATGGGTCTGAGCTTCGTGGTACCGGAAGACGAGCGCCTGCCCCAGCTCAATGCCGTCACCATCCCCGAGGGCGTGGATGATGCCACCGTGCGTGGCCGCCTGCTCAATGACTTCAACCTTGAAATCGGTGCGGGCCTTGGCGCCCTAGCCAGCAAGGTCTGGCGCATTGGCCTGATGGGCAATGCCTGCAACCGGCGCAATGTGCTGTTCTGCCTGGCCGCGCTGGAAAGCGTGCTGTCCGACCTCAAGGCACCCATCGAACGTGGCGTGGCCATCGATGCAGCCATGGGTCAGTACACCGACTGAGCGCGTACTTCCGCCGATGCACTCAACGGCCACCTGCAGGTGGCCGTTTTCTTTCGGGCTTGTGTTTTGGCCCGGTCTGCCCCACTGTGTCGGCAAACCCGAATCAATCGAAGGGGCCGGCATGAACAACCGCCATCCGCTTTGCGACCAGGCCCGGGACTTCTTCCAGGGCGAGATGAACGACCACATCACCTACCGGGTGCTGGCCGAGCGCACTCGCAACGCGCGTTTGCGCACACTGCTGCAACGCATTGCCGCCGTGGAGCTGCGCCACGCCGGCTTCTGGAAGGCCCTGCTGGAGCAAAACGGTGAACCCGTGCCGGAAGTGCGGCCCAGGCAAGTGCGGCTCTGGTTTCTGGGCCTGCTGATGCGCCTGGTCAATCCGTTGCTGGTCATCTCCGCCCTGGAGCTGGGCGAAGCGGCCGCCTATGAAACCTATTACCGCGTATGGAAGGAGGCCGACCTCGGCGACGAGGAGCGCGAGACCCTGCGCGGCATCATCGTGGACGAGCTGGAGCATGAATCCTCCTTCCAGCGCGAGAAGGAGGCCGGCGGCTTTTCCAACATCCGCGATTTCATTCTCGGCATGAACGACGGGCTGGTGGAGATACTCGGTGCCGTCACGGGCCTTTCGGCCGCCTATCCGGGCAACCCGCTGGTGGTCGCCATCAGCGGCCTGATCGTCGGTGTGGCCGGCGCCCTGTCCATGGGCATCGGGGCCTTCATTTCGGTGCGCTCCCAGCGTCAGGTGAACGAGGCCCAGCAGGATCGCATGCAGATCCTGTTCTCGGTCTCGCCCGACCGGGCCGAGGCCGAGTTCCGCGAGCGTCTGGTGAACAACGGCCTGCCGGAAGACATCAGCGACGAGATCAGCCACAAGCTGGGCAACAACCCGGAGACCCTGGCCAGCCTGCTCATCGAAAAGAGCGACGAGAACGAATGGCGCTCGGCCTTCTTTACCGGCGGCGCCTATCTGTTCGGCGTGGCCTTCCCGGTACTGCCCTACTTCCTTGCCGACAATTCGCGCCATGCCCTGATCGGCTCGGTGCTGTTCGCGGGTCTGGCGCTGACCAGCGTCGGGACGCTGATCTCGGTCCTCTCGGGCATCAACCTGCGCACCAAGGTGCTGGAAATGGTCGGCTCGGGGCTGGCCGCAGCCGGGCTGGCCTACCTGTTCGGTCGGCTCATCCAGGTACTGTTCGGAGTCGAGATCTGATTCCTCTCCAACCGGGGTTGCATTTTGCAACCCCCATCCACATGTGGGTTCTACCGACGGACATGCCGGGCGGCATGTCCCGGAATTGAACTTTCTGAAGGAGAGAAGAAGATGAAGAAACAGATGACACAGGCCCTGCTGGCCGGACTGCTGCTGAGTCTGAGTGCCAGCCCGATTCTGGCCAAGAGCCAGGCCGAGCTGGGTCAGGATGCCACCCAGCGGGCCCAGAGGGAAACGGGCCGGAACGTGAATGCCCAGCGCGAACGGATCGAACAGGAGGCGATCGATGCGCTGATGCAGACGCAGGCCGCGCTCGCAGCCCTGGACAAGGGTGACAAGAAGGCCGCACTCGATGCCCTGGCCAAGGCCACCGGGAAGCTGGAACTTCTGGTATCGCGGCATCCCAAGCTCGGGCTGATCCCGGTCGATATCACCATTGATCAGGTTGACCTGATTGCCCCCGAAAAGGCCATCAAGGAGGCCATCGACGAGGCCGAGGACGCGCTGGAAGACGGCGAGGTGCAAAAGGCCCGCCACATCCTGCAGGGGCTGGCGAGCGAGATGGTCGTGCGTACCACCAGTATCCCTCTGGCCACCTATCCGGATGCCATCAAGGCAGTCAGTCCGCTGATCGACGCCGGCAAGATCGACGAGGCGCGTGATGCCCTGATTGCGGCGCTCAACACACTGGTGGTGACCGAGGAGATCATTCCGCTGCCGGTGCTGCGGGCCACCATCATGCTGCGCGATGCCGATGCCCTTGCCCAGCGCCCCAGCCGCAGCGACGAGGATCAGAAGCTGCTCGAGGCCCTGCTGGATGCCGCCAAGGCCCAGATCCGTTATGCCGAACTGCTGGGCTACGGCAAGCACGCGGACTACAAGCCGCTGTACAAGGAGATCGGGAAGATCCGCAAGCAGGTCGCCAACAAGCAGCACGGCAAGGGGCTCTTCGACCGTATCCGGGAGGGCCTGAAGGCCCTGGGCAAGCACAGCCAGAAAACTGAAGGAGACGCCTCATGAGCGCCGATATCTTACGGCCGAGTGGGAGCAGGTGGGGCGGATCTACGAGATCCTGCTCTGACAGATCCCTTTCTGCAGCCGAAGGCCTCGCATTGCGGGGCCTTCTTGCGTCGGGATGGCCGCCGCCGGCGAATGTTATAATCCGCCGCAACCGAATTGCGAGGACACGCCCATGCCGAGCCAGCCGAGCAAGGAGCTGGAAACCTTCGACAATCCCCAGCCCGAGCGAGACTACACCATCCGCATCAAGGTACCCGAATTCACCTGCCTGTGTCCCAAGACCGGCCAGCCGGATTTCGCTACCCTGACCATCGAATATGTGCCGGACGCCCTGTGCGTGGAGCTCAAGTCGCTCAAGCTCTATGTGTGGTCGTTTCGTGACGAGGGCGCCTTCCACGAGGCAGTAACCAACCGCATCCTCGATGACCTGGTGCGTGTCACCCTGCCCCGCTTCATGCGCCTGACGGCCGACTTCAACGTACGCGGCGGGATCTACACCACCGTGGTGGCCGAATACCTCAAGCCCGGCTGGACCCCACGCGAGCCCGTACGCCTGCCGTAAGCCTCATGACCGGGCCGCTGTTCGCCGGCATCGACGCGGGCACCAGCGGCCTGCGTCTTTGTCTGATCGACGCCAAGGGCCGCATACGGCATCAGGATCGGCATCCCCTGCCGGAACCCGACAGCCCGCAACCCGGCTGGCATGAACAGGATCCGCTGATCTGGCGCGAAGCCCTGCATGCACTGCTGACGCGGATTCCCGATCGCCTGAAGGCACGGCTGGCGGCACTGGCCATCGACGGCACCTCGGGCACCGTACTGGTATGCGATGAGCAGGGCGAGCCGCTCCACCCTGCCCTGATGTATCACGACCGGCGTGCTGTTCCCCAGGCCGAGGAAGTGGCGCGACAGGCGCCCCCGGACAGCCCTGCACGAGGTGCGCAATCCGCCACCGCCCGCCTGCTGTGGCTCATGCAAAGGCTCGACCACGGACGCATCGCCCATGTGCTGCACCAGGCCGAGTGGCTGTCCGGACAGCTCCTGGGGCGTTTCGACCAGGGCGATGAGAACAACGCCCTCAAGCTGGGCTACGACCCCGTGCAGCGGCGCTGGCCCGACTGGCTGCAGGCACTGGGTATTCCGCGTTCCTGGCTGCCGCAGGTCCAGCCACCCGGTACGCCGCTGGGTCCTGTCTCTGCCGAAGCCGCACGCGTACTCGGCCTGCCGCCGGAACTGCTCGTGGTGAGCGGCACCACCGACAGCATCGCGGCCTTTCTGGCCAGCGGCGCGCAGGCAGCAGGCGATGGTGTCACTTCACTGGGTTCCACACTCGCCATCAAGCTGCTCTGCGACAGGCCGGTCCAGTCGCCCGAGTACGGCATCTACAGCCACCGCCTGTGGGACCAGTGGCTGGCCGGCGGTGCCTCCAACAGCGGAGGCCGCGTGTTGCGCCACTTCTTCACCGACCGGCAACTGGAGCAGCTCACTGCCTGCCTCGATCCCGACCACCCCACCGGGCTGGACTACTGGCCCCTGCTGGAGCCGGGCGAGCGCTTTCCGGTCGCCGATCCGCAGCTGCCGCCCCGCATGACCCCGCGCCCGGATGACGACTGCCGCTTCCTGCAGGCACTGCTCGAGGGCATGGCCCGGATCGAGGCCGAGGGTTACCGCCTGCTGGCCTCACTGGGTGCGCCTGCAGTGCGCCGGGTCTTCACGGCGGGTGGCGGTGCGCGCAATCCGGCCTGGCGCCGCATCCGCCAGCGCCTGTTGCAGGTGCCGGTGATGCCGGCCCGATGCGAAGAGGCCGCCTGCGGCACGGCACAGCTCGCCGCGCGTGGCATAATGGGGCACCTGCCTGCCATCGGAGAGACAACGGAATGATCACGGACTTCATTCGCGGATTCGGCTACCTGTTTCGTGGCCTGGCG
>RFHG01000109.1 GCA_003696465.1 Gammaproteobacteria bacterium
CCCTTGCCGGGATAACGGCAATGGCTGCCCAGTGCCTCTTCGATGCGCATCAGCTGGTTGTACTTGGCAATCCGGTCGGAGCGGGACAAAGAGCCGGTCTTGATCTGACCGGTGCCCATGGCAACCGCGAGATCGGCAATGGTGACATCCTCGGTTTCTCCCGAGCGATGGGAGATGACAGCCGTATAGCCGGCATCGTGGGCCATGCGGATGGCCTGCAGGGTCTCGGTCAGGGTGCCAATCTGGTTGAGCTTGATGAGGATGGAGTTGGCCACGCCCTTGTCGATGCCCTCGCGGAAGATGGCCGTGTTGGTCACGAACAGGTCGTCGCCCACCAGCTGGACCTTGTCGCCCAGCCGCTCGGTGAGTTTTTTCCAACCGTCCCAGTCATCCTCGGCCATGCCGTCCTCGATGGTGATGATGGGGTACTTGTCCACCCAGGCCGCGAGGTAGTCGATGAACTCTTCGGCCGTGAAGGACTTGCCCTCCGATTCGAGCACATATTTGCCATTCGTGTAGAACTCCGAGCTGGCCGCATCGAGACCGATGCAGATGTCCTCGCCGGCCCGGTAGCCCGCCTTTTCGATGGCCTCTAGGATGACCTCGATGGCTTCCTCGTTGGAGCCCAGGTTAGGGGCAAAGCCACCTTCGTCACCGACTGCGGTGTTCATGCCGCGGCCATCGAGAATCTTCTTCAGGGCATGGAACACCTCGGCTCCGTAGCGCACGGCCTCCGACAGGCTGGGTGCACCCACAGGGAGGATCATGAATTCCTGCAGGTCGATGCTGTTGTTGGCGTGCTCACCGCCATTGATGATGTTCATCATCGGCACGGGCATCACGAAATCCTCGGTACCATGCGCCAGATGGCGGTACAGCGGCTCGTCATGCGCACTGGCGGCGGCATGGGCCACGGCCAGCGAGACAGCCAGGATGGCATTGGCGCCGAGGCGACTCTTGTTTTCGGTTCCGTCGAGTTCGATCATGCGGCGATCGATGTCTTCCTGATGCAGGCCATTCATGCCCAGCAGGGCCTCGCGGATCTCGCCGTTGGCATTGGCCACGGCCTTGAGTACCCCTTTCCCGCCATAGCGTCCGGGGTCGCCGTCGCGCAGCTCGATGGCCTCGCGGGCACCGGTGGATGCACCGGACGGCACAGCGGCACGGCCCATGCTGCCATTGCTCAGGAATACATCGGCCTCGACGGTCGGGTTGCCGCGGGAATCCAGGATTTCTCTTGCCTTGATGTCGACGATTTCCGTCATGTTCTCTCCAGTTCGTTCCAGGTTTCTTGAAATCAGAGTGTGCTTTCGATGAAGCCGCGCGTCTTCACGGCCTCGTCCAGCGCCAGCAGGGTCTCGAGCAGCTCGCGCATGCGGCCCAGCGGCCAGGCGTTGGGGCCGTCACTCAGGGCCTGATCGGGATCCGGATGGGTTTCCATGAACAGCCCCGAGACGCCGGCGGCCACGGCAGCGCGGGCCAGCACCGGGACATGCTCGCGCTGGCCACCAGAGCAGCTCCCCTGCCCGCCCGGCAGCTGTACCGAGTGGGTGGCATCGAACACCACGGGGCAGCCGGTTTCGCGCATGACCGCCAGCCCGCGCATGTCGGAGACCAGGTTGTTGTAGCCGAAGGTGTAGCCCCGTTCGCAGACCATGATCTGGTGGTTGCCGGTCTCGCGGGCCTTTTCCACCACATTGCCCATGTCCCAGGGGGCGAGGAACTGGCCCTTTTTGATATTGACCGGCTTCATGGTGCGCGCGACACGCTGGATGAAATTGGTCTGGCGGCAGAGAAAGGCCGGGGTCTGGAGCACATCGACTACTTCGGCCACCTGTTCGATGGGCGTGTCCTCGTGGACATCAGTCAGCACCGGCACGCCGATCTCGCTACGCACCTTCTCGAGAATACGCAGGCCCTCCTCCAGCCCCGGCCCGCGGAAACTGCGGCTCGACGAGCGGTTGGCCTTGTCGAAGGAGGACTTGTAGATGAAGGGGATGCCCAGCGCCTCGGTGATCTCCCTGAGATCCCGGGCCGTGGACAGGGCCAGGCCCTCGGATTCGATCACGCAGGGACCGGCAATGAGGAACAGCGGCCGGTCCAGGCCTACCTCGAAGTCACAAAGCTTCATACCGTTTCCATCTGTGCCACGGTCTTTTCATGCTGCACGCGGGCGGCACGGATGAAACCGGAGAACAGCGGGTGGCCATCCCGGGGGGTCGAGGTGAACTCGGGATGGAACTGACAGGCCAGGAACCAGGGATGGTCGTGCAATTCCACGACCTCGACCAGGGCGCCATCCACCGAGGTGCCGGAGATGACCAGGCCAGCTTCGGTGAGGCGATCGCGGTACTGGTTATTGAATTCGTAGCGATGGCGGTGGCGCTCGACGATCTGGTCCCTGCCGTAGAGACGGTGGGCCAGCGTGCCTGGCTTGAGCTGACAGGTCTGACCACCGAGGCGCATGGTGCCACCAAGGTCGCCATTGGCATCGCGCCGTTCGAGCTGGCCGCGCTCGTCCATCCACTCGGTGATGAGACCGATGACCGGATGCGGGGCGTCGGGATCGAACTCGGTGCTGTTGGCGCCTTCCAGCCCGGCCACGTTGCGGGCAAACTCGATGACTGCCACCTGCATGCCCAGGCAGATGCCCAGATAGGGAATGTTGTGCTCGCGTGCATAGCGCACGGCCGTAATTTTCCCTTCCACCCCGCGCTGGCCAAAGCCGCCGGGTACAAGGATGGCATCGGCTTCGGCCAGGGCCTCGGTGCCCTCGGTCTCCAGGGTTTCGGAGTCGATGTAGGTGATGTTGACCTTGGTCCGGGTATGAATCCCGGCGTGTGTCAACGCCTCGTTGAGCGACTTGTACGACTCGGTGAGATCGACATACTTCCCGACCATGGCCACGGTGACCTCGGCTTCGGGAAACTCCATGGCATTGACCACCTCCTTCCAGTCGGACAGGTCGGCCTCGGGCTCCCCGGCCAGATCGAGCTTGCGCAGGACAATCTCGTCGAGCTTCTGCGAATGCAGCCAGAGCGGGATCTTGTAGATGTTGTCGACATCCACGGCGGAGATGACGGCCTTTTCCTCGACATTGGTAAAGAGTGCGATCTTGCGCCGCTCGGATTCAGGCAACAGCCGTTCGCTGCGGCACAGCAGGATGTCGGGCTGGATACCGATGGAGCGCAGCTCCTTGACCGAGTGCTGGGTGGGCTTGGTCTTCAGCTCGCCTGCCGCGCCGATGTACGGCACCAGGGTGAGGTGCATGAAGAGCGCGTTCTCGCGGCCCTCTTCCACCCCCATCTGGCGGATGGCTTCGAGAAAGGGCAGTGATTCGATGTCGCCCACCGTACCCCCGATCTCGACCAGGGCAATGTCGGCCCCCTCCGCGCCTTCGCGGATCTTCTGCTTGATCTGGTTGGTGATGTGCGGGATGACCTGCACCGTGCCGCCCAGATAGTCGCCACGGCGTTCCTTGCGGATCACCTCCTCGTAGACCTGGCCGGTGGTGAAGTTGTTCTTCTTGCCGGTCTTGATGCGGACGAAGCGCTCGTAGTGCCCCAGGTCGAGATCGGTTTCGGCCCCGTCCTCGGTCACGAAGACCTCGCCATGCTGGAACGGGCTCATGGTCCCGGGATCGACATTGATATAGGGGTCGAGCTTGAGCATGGTGACCTTGAGGCCGCGCGCCTCAAGGATGGCCCCGAGCGAGGCCGAGGCAATGCCCTTGCCCAGCGAGGAGACCACGCCCCCCGTGATGAAGATATAGCGAGTCATGCAAGATCCCGGTTGCAGATGGCTTGAGGGGCACGGCGCGACCCCGACGGCGGTACAGGATACCAGAAGCGCCCTGCCCCCTTCAATGAAGGATTTCTGAACGCCAGCAGAAAATCAATGACTTGCATCCTCGTCCCGGGCAGACTCCCCGTGTTTTTCCGAGGCATGGGTCAGGAACAGGGCCAGCCCGATGAGGGCGATGCCGCCGGCGAAGGTCAGCAGGTCGAGCGCGGTGTCGAAATCCATGTTGAGTGCATGCTCGAAGAACTTGACGATCAGGATCATGAGCACGACCTTGGCCAGTCGATTCTTGAGGTCGTCCAGGTTGCGGATGAACAGCACGCGCGAGTGGGTCTCGGAATTGGCGGCCTGGTCGATACGGCTGATAAAAAGCTCGTACAGGCCGAGGGCAAAGATGATGAGGACGGTTGCCAGCAGGTAGCCGTCGATGATCTCCACCACGTGGGCAACCAGCATGGCGCGCATGTCGGCCCGGGTCTCGGCCGGAAGGTCCATGTCACCGTAATGGGGTACATGGCTGAGCATGTTCCACACATCCACACTGGCCATGTAAAAGACGGCAAAGGCCGTTGCCAGTGAGGTGATCACGGCTACCAGCACGACCAGCCGGCTGTTCCAGAGGATGGACTCGAAGCCTTTTTCGAGCATGCGAAGGAGTGGGTTCATGATGTGCTTCCCGTGTTGTTGTTCGGTTGATCGTGGTTGGCCCACAGTCCGTATACGCCCAGCAGCCGCTCGCCGTGCCAGACAAGCGGGATGCGCCCGCGCATCCAGGGCGGGATGCCGGCCTCGCGCATCAGGTCCTTGAGGGGCCGGGTCGGACCGGCGGGATGGATGCGCAACCGTTCGCCCCCTTGCCGGAAGCCCAGTGTGAGGCCGTTCTCCGGAATCTCAATACCGGCGAGCGTTTGCATGAGTACGGACCAGTACAGGTGCGCTCCCGTTGCCGGGTTGGAGATGTCCGTGCCCGGGGGCCAGGGGTGGCGGGCCGTGGCATCAAAATGCGGCAGTGGCGGGAAGGCATACAGGTGCCCGTGCCAGTACCTGACCTCGGCGCCAGGCCAGGCCACGACGGGCTGGCGGTCGCTGCGGGCGGTCAGCATGCGACGGATACTCTCGATCCGGCCGGCACTGGGCAGGGGCAGCCCCTTGTCCTGCAGCCACCAGCGCAGCAGATTGCGTTGCCGCAGTGGCGGCAACAGCTCGAGCGCCCGGGCATTCAGGGTGCCCGGCTCGAGCCCGCTGCATTGTTCGAAATCCAGCCGGGCAAGCTCGTGGTGCAGTGCAAGGGATTCTGCCTGCAGGCGTGCCGCATGGGCAATTCGCTTGTCTGCAGCGGGCCAGCGTTCGGCAAGCAGCGGCAGGACCCGATGGCGAAGAAAGTTGCGGTCGAAGTGGTGCTCGGCATTGCCGGGGTCATCCACCCAAGCAAGATCCAGCGACCGGGCACAGAGGAGAATGTCTTCACGCCCCCAGTCGAGCAGTGGCCGGCCAAGCCAGCCCGGGCCGAACGGGCGCCAGCGGGGCATGGCGGCAAGTCCCGCCGGTCCGCTGCCTCGCATCAGGGCCAGCAACAGGGTCTCGGCCTGGTCGTCACGGTGATGGGCGGTCAGCAGCCCCTCACCGGGCCGCAGCAGATCCTCGAATGCGGCATGTCGTACGCGCCGGGCGGCGGCCTCCGGGCTCTCGCCCTGCAGCGGACGGGCATCCACGGCCACGACCTCCAGCGGCAAGTCCAGGGCCGCGCAGGTCTTGCGGCAGTGTTCGGCCCAGCGATCGGCCTCGGGGCTGAGGCCGTGATGTACATGGATCACGGAGAGCGGGGGAAGCTGTTCGCGCAGGCTGGCCAGCAGGTGCAGCAGGACGCTGGAATCGACCCCGCCGCTGTAGGCCACACGCAGCGCCGGTGCCGGTGGCAGGGCGCGGAGGCGTTGGTACAACGCGTCCGCATCGAGTTCCATGGATTCAGGCGCCTTCCCTGTACTCGCCGTAGGACATCAGGCGCTGGTAGCGGGTGTCCAGCAGCTTGTCGATACTGGAGCCCTGCAGCAGATCGAGGTCATGCGCCAGGGCGTTGCGCAGGTTCTCGTACATCTGTTCCGGATTGCGATGGGCACCACCCAGTGGTTCCGGCACTACCTCGTCGATCAGGCCCAGCTCGTGCAGCCGCCTTGAGGTGATGCCCATGGCCTCGGCGGCCTCGGGGGCCTTTTCCGCGCTCTTCCAGAGGATGGAGGCACAGCCCTCGGGCGAAATGACCGAATAGGTACTGTATTCCAGCATCAGGATGCGGTCGCCGACACCGATGGCCAGCGCGCCACCGGAACCGCCCTCGCCGATTACGGTGCAGATGACGGGCGTCTTGAGGTTGGCCATGACGAACAGATTGCGGGCGATGGCCTCGCTCTGGTTGCGTTCCTCGGCATCGATGCCGGGATAGGCCCCCGGTGTGTCGATGAAGGTGAGGATGGGCAGGCGGAACTTTTCCGCCATTTCCATCAGGCGCAGGGCCTTGCGGTAGCCTTCGGGCCGCGGCATACCGAAGTTGCGGCGGAGCTTTTCCTTGGTATCGCGCCCCTTCTGGTGGCCGATGACCATCACCGGCTGGCCCTCGAAGCGCCCGATGCCGCCAACGATGGCCGGGTCATCGGCAAAGTGCCGGTCACCGTGCAGTTCCTCGAAGTCGGTGAACAGGTGTTCGATGTAGTCGAGGGTATAGGGTCGCCGAGGGTGACGCGCGAGCTGGGATACCTGCCACGGCGTCAGCTTGCTGAAGATGGATTCCGTCAGGCTCTTGCACTTGGCCTGAAGCTTGGCGATCTCCTCGTTGATGTTGATTTCGGCATCATCGGTGAGATAGCGCAGCTCCTCGATCTTGGCTTCGAGCTCGGCGATGGGCTGTTCAAAGTCCAGGAAGTCCGGGTTCATGTCATCACTGCCACGCGGAGATTGGGCGCAATTATGCCAGAACCTGCCGGCCCTGCCTATTGCCGCACGGCCGATTCACCACGGGGTTCCGTTCTTGATGAATGCTTGAATTTCAGTGGGTTGCATGAAATACCTGATGCAGCACATCATTCCTGGCGCCCATAGTGGAGCTGCACCGAGGTCACGCCATCGATTTGCTCCAGAGCGCGCAACAGATCCGGCCGGGGCCGTAGCGCAGCCTCCCGGGGCAGGCGCAGACGTACTCGGGCCCGGGTATTGCGGTAGTCGACGAGGAGTTGGCACTGGCCATCCCGATGCGGTTCGATGGCCTGCTGAAGCGCCGTCGCCAGGTGCCCCCCGGCTCGGCTTCCGTCCACGCCGAGCACCAGTCGGCGGGCCAGATGCTCGCGGGCCTGGGCAAGGTCCATGCATTCCTGGGCACGCAGGCTGTAGCGCTCCGAGCGTTCGTCGAAACCGAGCTGGCCGCGCACTAGGACGATGTTGTCTGCCGCCAGCAGATGCTGGGCCTGCTCAAAGGCATCGGCGAAGAACAGGGCCTCGATCCGGCCACTGCGGTCATCGAGGGTGACCACGGCCCACTTGCGCCCGCTGTTGTTGGTGCGCACCCGGATGCCGATGATCATGCCGGCGACCAGTACCTCGCGGGCCCGCGTGCGCGTGCCCTGCTGGGGCGGTGTATCGAGTCCCAGCTCGCCCAGCCGGTGGCCGGTAATGGTCAACAGTTCATCGGCATAGCGGTCGATGGGGTGGCCGGTGAGATAGAGGCCAAGCGTCTCCTTCTCGCCGGCGAGCCGCAGGTCGTCTTCCCACTCGGGCAGGTCGGGCAGCACCGCCTCGACCACCTCGTTCTCGACCACCTCGCCGAACAGGTCGTCCTGGCCACTGACCTGGTCGCGCCGGAACTGCTCGGCGATACGCAGGGCCTCGGGGATGCCTGCCATCAGGCTGGCCCGGTTGGGCCCAAGGCTGTCGAGTGCTCCGGCCTTGATCATGGCCTCGAGGGTGCGGCGGTTGAGCTTGCCGGCTTCGAGCCGGCGGCAGAAATCGGCCATGCCGGCAAAGGGGCCGTTGGTCTCGCGATCCTCGATCAGCCCTTCCACGGCGCCCTCGCCGACGCCCTTGATGGCACCCAGGCCGTAGAGGATGGTGCGTTCATCGATGGCGCGGAAGTTGGCCCAGGAACGGTTGATGTCCGGCGGCACCACCTCCAGCCCCATGCGTCGGCACTCGTCGATCAGGGTGACGACCTTGTCGGTGTTGTCCATGTCGGCCGAGAGCACGGCGGCCATGAACCAGGCCGGGTAATGGGCCTTGAGCCATGCGGTCTGATAGGAAAGCAGCGCATAGGCGGCAGAATGCGACTTGTTGAAGCCATAGCCGGCGAATTTCTCCATCAGGTCGAAGATGTATTCGGCCGTCCCTGCCTCCACGCCACGCTCCACTGCGCCTTTCATGAAGATTTCGCGCTGCTTGGCCATCTCCTCCGGCTTTTTCTTGCCCATGGCCCGCCGCAGCAGGTCGGCCCCCCCCAGGGTATAGCCGGCGAGTACCTGGGCAATCTGCATCACCTGTTCCTGGTAGAGGATGATGCCGTAGGTGGGCTTGAGAATGGGCTCGAGATCCGGATGCGGGTACTCGATGCTGGCCCGGCCGTGCTTGCGATTGATGAAGTCATCCACCATGCCGGACTGCAGTGGTCCGGGGCGGAACAACGCCACCAGGGCGACGATGTCCTCGAAGGTATCGGGCTGCAGGCGCCGGATGAGGTCCTTCATGCCGGAGGATTCCACCTGGAACACGGCGGTGGTCTCCTGCCGCTTGATGAGGTCGAAGGTGGCGCTGTCGTCGAGTGGCAGCCGGTTGATGTCGAGCGGGTCCTCGCCTGCTGCCTGTCTGGCCTCGTTGATGGCCTGCACCGCCCAGTCGATGATGGTCAGGGTGCGCAGGCCAAGGAAGTCGAACTTGACCAGGCCGATGGCCTCGACGTCGTCCTTGTCGAACTGGGTGACCAGGCCCTGACCGCCCTGTTCGCAGTACAACGGCACGAAATCGGTCAGATCCGAGGGGGCGATGACCACGCCGCCGGCGTGCTTGCCGGCATTGCGTGCCAGCCCTTCCAGCTTGCGTGCCAGGTCGATGAGCGCACGCACCTCCTCTTCCTGCTCGTAGGCCTCGCGCAGTTCTTCCGACTGCTCGAAGGCCTTGTCCAGCGTCATGCCGACCTCGAACGGAATCATCTTGGCGATGCGATCGACAAAGCCATAGGGGTGGCCGAGCACGCGGCCCACATCGCGCACCACTGCCTTGGCGGCCATGGAGCCGTAGGTGATGATCTGGGACACCTGGTTGCGCCCGTACTTGCGCGCCACGTAATCGATCACCCGGTCGCGGTTGTCCATGCAGAAATCGATATCGAAATCGGGCATGGATACGCGCTCGGGATTGAGAAAGCGTTCGAACAGCAGGTCGTAGCGCAGCGGGTCGAGATCGGTAATCTTCAGCGCGTAGGCCACCAGCGAGCCGGCACCGGAGCCGCGCCCCGGACCGACCGGGATGCCATTGCGCTTGGCCCACTGGATGAAGTCGGCCACGATCAGGAAGTAGCCCGGGAACTGCATTTGCACGATGACGTCGAGCTCGGTTTCGAGCCGTGCCTCGTACCGTGCGCGCTTCTCTGCCGCATCGGGATCATCGGGATCGATCAGATACGGCAGGCGTTCCTCCAGCCCAGCCCGGGCCTGCTGGCGGAAGTATTCGTCCAGGGACATGCCCTCGGGCACCGGGAAATCCGGCAGGAAATAGGTGCCCATCTTCAGCTCGAGGTTGCAGCGACGCGCAATCTCCACACTGTTCTGCAGTGCCTCGGGGAGATCGGCAAACAGCGCGCACATCTCGTCCTGGCTGCGCAGGTACTGCTGCGGACTGTAGCGCCGCGGCCGGCTGCGGTCATTCAGGGTATAGCCGTCGTGGATGCAGACGCGCGCCTCGTGGGCCTCGAAGTCCTCCTCGGCCAGAAAGCGCACATCGTTGGTGGCCACAAGTGGCAGGCCCAGGCGTTCGGCAATCTCGAGCGAGCCGGCAATGACCTCGTCCTCCCCTTCCCGGCCGGTGCGGATGAGTTCCAGGTAGTAGCGCTCGGGGAAGATGGCAGCCCAGTGGGCAGCGGCGGCTTCGGCCTCGTCCGGACTGCCCGCGCACAGTGCCATGCCCACATCGCCCTCGCGCGCGCCCGAGAGCGCGATGAGGCCTTGGGCCGTTTCGGCATCGAGCCAGTCCCGTTCAATCATGGGAATGCCGCCATGCTGGCCCTCGATGTAGGCGCGCGAGATGAGCCGACTCAGGTTGAGGTAGCCGGCGCGGTTCTGGCACAGAAGGGTCAGCCGGGCCGGCAGTTCATCAGCACGCTCGGGCCGCAGCAGCAGGTCGGTGCCCACGATCGGCTTGATGCCCGCAGCCAGGGCCGCCTTGTAGAACTTGACCGTGGCAAACAGGTTGCTCTGGTCGGTAAGCCCCAGCGCCACCCCGCCATCGGCGGCCACTGCCTGCACCATCGGCTTGACGCGCAGGAGACCATCGACCAGCGAGTATTCGCTGTGGACGCGCAGATGGACGAAACGGGGTTCGGCAGTCATCAGAGATCCAGGGTCAGTTGGTCGAGCACCCGGCGCACAGGCGCGAAACTGCGGCGGTGGGCGGGACAGGGGCCATGCGCCTCAAGGGCCGCCAGATGTCCCGCGGTGCCGTAGCCATTGTGCCGGTCGAAACCGTATGCCGGCCACTGCTCATGCAAGGCGCGCATCAGGGCATCGCGGTGCACCTTGGCCAGAATCGAGGCAGCACTGATGCTGGGAATGCGCCCGTCGCCCTGCACGATGGCCTCGGCCGGACAGGGCAGCTCCGGCAGCCGGTTGCCGTCCACCAGGGCCCTTGTCGGCGCCACCCCCAGGGCATCGAACGCCCGGCGCATGGCAAGCAGGGTGGCCTGCAGGATATTCATGCGGTCGATCTCCTCGACCTCGCACTGGCCAATGCCCCAGGCCACCGCCCGATCACGGATTTCGATGGCCAGGCGTTCCCTCCGCGCGGCGGAGAGTTTCTTCGAGTCGTCCAGCCCCTCTGGCACATGCTCCGGATCGAGGATCACGGCGGCGGCGACCACCGGCCCCGCCAGTGGACCGCGTCCCGCCTCGTCGATACCGACCGTAAGCTTGTCCATGGGCTGTGGCTGACTCCTGCCATGCAGTACACTGTGCCTTCAAAATAGCATCCCGGCCTGCTGGAGAACAGCTTGAACAACGCCGCGAAATCTGCTCCCCATGTCATGGTGGTGGCCGGAGAGGCCTCCGGTGACCTGCATGCCGCCCATTTTGTCGAGGCCCTGCGCCAGCTGCGGCCGCAGGCGCACTTTTCCGGCATGGGCAGCCGCCACATGCGCGAGGCCGGCGTGGAGCTGCTGGTGGATGCCGACGAGGTGTCGGTGATGGGGGTCTGGGAGGTGCTGGTGAAGTACCCGCACCTGCGCGAACGGCTGGGTTTCCTGCGCAGGCAGATGCTGGCGCGCCGCCCCGATTTGCTGGTGCTGGTCGATTTTGTCGAATTCAACCTGAAGCTGGCCGAAGCGGCCAAGGCCGCGGGCATCCCCGTGCTGTTCTATGTCAGTCCGCAGATCTGGGCCTGGCGTCCGGGCCGGGTGAAGAAGATCGGCGAGCGCATCGACATGATGGCGACCATCTTTCCCTTCGAGGTGCCCTACTACCGTGAGGCTGGCATACCGGTGCGCTATGTGGGGCATCCGCTGGTTGACGAAGTCCGCATCGAGGAAACGAAGGAAGAGGCCCGCAGCGCACTCGGGCTGGAAGATGGCGGGCCGCTGATCGGACTCTTGCCGGGCTCACGGCAGAGCGAGGTGGCACGCATCCTGCCCATACTCCTCGACAGTGCAGAACTGATCCGCGCGCAGCATCCGGATGCACGGTTTGTCATCCCCGTGGCCCACACCATACGGCGGGAGATGATCGAGGAGCGGATCGCGGAAAGTGGTCTCCCGGTGCAGGTGGTGGACGGCCAGTCACATCGGGTCATGCGGGCCAGTGATGTGGTCGTTACGGCCTCCGGCACGGCAACCCTGGAGGTGGCCCTGGTCGGCACGCCCATGGTCATCGTTTACCGCCTGGCCGCCCTGAGTCATCTCATCCTCAGTCGCCTGGTCACCATCAACCATGTCGGCCTGCCCAACATCGTTGCCGGGCGCGAGATCGTGCGGGAGTTCATACAGGGGGACGCACGTCCGGAGGCCATTGCTGAGGAGGCCCTGCGCATACTCGATGACCCGGCCTACCGGCACCGCCTGCTGGAAGGTCTGGCCGAGGTCCGTACCCTGCTTGGCGAGGGCCGTGGCCCGGAAAGGATCGCCCAGGTGGCCGACGAGATGCTCGAGGGACGAATCCTCAGCGAATGACTCCGCGCCTGCTGTCCTCGATAAAGGCCAGCAGGCGGGCGACCTCGGGGTGTGCCCCGGCCAGATCCCGTACCCGCTCCATGCGCTCCGGGTGGTGCGAGCGGAACAGGCCGCGGAAGGCCTGGTGCAATGCCCGGATGGCCTCTTGAGAAAAGCCGCGCCGCTTCAGCCCTTCCTTGTTGATACCCACGGCACGCGCCAGGTTGCCGGAGGCCATGACAAACGGGGGCAGATCCCGATTCAGCGCCGTACCCATGCCGGTAAAGGCATGCTCGCCCACGGTACAGAACTGGTGCACCAAGGTGAAACCGCCCAGGATGGCGTGGTCGCCGATGGTGACATGCCCGGCCAGGGAAGCCGCATTGGACATGATGACATGGTCGCCGATGACGCAATCGTGCGCGACATGGGTGTAGGCCATGAACAGACCATCATTGCCGATCACGGTGCGCTCGATGCCATTGGGAGGCATCGTGCCGCGGTGAACGGTGCAGGATTCGCGAAAGGTGTTGCGGTCCCCGATGATCAGTTCGGTCGGCTCGTCATGATATTTCAGGTCCTGGGGGCGCTCGCCAATGGACGCAAACTGGAAGAACCGGTTTTCGGCACCGATGCGTGCGGGTCCGCGAATGACCACATGGGGGCCTATTTCACAGCCGGGTCCAAAGGTCACATCACCTTCAATGATGCTGTAGGGCCCGATCCGGATGTCCTCGGGCAGGCGTTCACGGACCTCGGGGTCGATGATCGCCGTGGGATGAATCAATGGGCAATCTCCCGGGCCGCGCACATGATTTCGGCCTGCGCCGCCACCTCATCGCCGACGCGCGCCTCGCAGTCGAACTTCCACATGCCACGCTTGCGGCGCAGCAGCTTCACATGCAGCGTCAGCTTGTCACCGGGAACCACCTGACGGCGGAAACGCACATTGTCCATGGAGACGAACAGATAGACCTCGTCCTTGGGACGGTCTTCCGGCCCGCCTTCCTCGGCTCGGGTCTTGAAGGCGAGAATGCCGGTTGCCTGTGCCAGTGCTTCCAGCACCAGAACGCCCGGCATGATGGGAAACCCCGGGAAGTGTCCCTGGAAGAAGGGCTCGTTGATGGTCACATTCTTGTAGCCAATGAGTTCTTCACCCAGCGTATAGGTTTCGATGCGATCGATCAGCAGAAACGGATAACGATGGGGCAGAATGCTCTGGATCTGGTGGATATCGATGGGTTCCATCGGTGTGTCATTCCTCGTCGAGTTTCTTTTGCAGCTCGGCAATCTCCTGCCGGAGCTTCCGGATGGTTTCGTCCAGGCGGTGCAGGCGGGCGTGATTCTTCCGCCAGGTGCGGCTGTCCTGGACCTCTATGGCCGATGAATAGCGCCCAGCAGGCAGATCATGGGCGACCATCGACATGCCCGTGATTTGCGTCCCGTCGGCAATCTCGAGATGACCGGCCAGACCGACGCCCCCGGCCACCGCACAGTGGGACCCGATGCGGGTACTCCCGCCAATCATGGCGCAGGCGACGATAATAGTGTGATCACCTATCGTTACATTGTGACCAATCTGAACCAGATTGTCGATTTTGACCCCGTTCCCGATCACGGTATCGTGCAGGGCGCCACGGTCGATACAGGTGTTGGCCCCGATCTCGCAGTCGTTACCGATACGCACGGCCCCGATTTGCGGAATCTTTTCCCAGCGGCCCTGATCCGGGGCAAACCCGAAGCCATCGGCACCTATGACGACTCCCCCGTGGATGATGCAGTTGTGCCCCACATGGCAACATGCGCCAATGGTGACATTGGGCCCCAAACGGGTTCCTTCCCCGATCGAGGCGCCCTCTTCCAGCACGCAGCCTGCGGCGACAATGCTGTGGTCACCTATATGCGCCTCAGGGCCGATGACTACCCGCGGACCGATCTCGGCAGAATCCGCCACCTGTGCCGATGGATCGATCACGGCCGAAGGATGTATCCCGGGGTGTACGGGCCTCGGTGGATGCAGGATCCGTGCTGCCCGGGCATAGGCCGCATACGGATCATCCACCACCAGTGCCGAGGCGGGGCAATGTTCGAGATCCGCCTCGGCCAGGATGACTGCCGTTGCCGCCGTGTTGACGAGTTGATTCCGAAAACGGCGGCCCTTGCAGTAAGTGATCTCGCCCGAGCCGGCCTCGTCCAGCGCGGCCACACGGTGCACCTCTGCAGAGGCATCGCCCACCAGACGGGCCCCGATGGCGCGCGCCAGGGCCTCGAGTGTCATGGTGTGGTGTTCATTCATGTCAGATTCCCGTGCCCACACTGAACTGGAAACGCTGCAGACGGTCGCCAGGCTGGTCGTGCAATGGCTGGGCCAGACTGAACACCAGCGGTCCCACCGGTGACAGCCAGATGGCACCGATACCGACCGAAGCGCGAAGCTGCTGAGTGTCAAAATCGTTCACGTCGGCGAATACATTGCCGACATCGACAAAGGCGCTCATGCGGAAGTTGCTGGCCTCTTCCTCGAAGGGTGACGGGAACACCAGTTCCATCGTTGCAGTGGTACGGAAGTTGCCGCCTATGGCATTGCCTGTCGAGACACTGACCGGCCCCAGCGAGTTGTCCTCGTAACCACGCACGGAGTTGATGCCACCGGCATAGTATTTTTCATAGAACGGGACTTCCACGGTATCCCCCCAGGGGGCGGCATGCGAGATGTTGCCCCGCACGGTGAAGATCGTGTCGCCGAAGATCTTGTGATAGTACTTGCCGGTGTAACTGAGCTTGTAGAAGTTGATCTGGCTGCCCGGTACCGTGGTCTCGACACCAATGCGCTGCAGGTTTCCGGATTCCGGGAATACTGTACGATTGCGGGTGTCGTGCGCGTAGCTGTTGCGCCAGCGCAGCAGCGTATTGCGTTCCCCTTCACGATTGACGAAGTCCACGATCTCCTGCGCGGTATCCGTTCCGGTCACGACCTTGGTGCTCTCGGGGCCGATGGTGGTGCTGAAGTAGTCGTACTCGGTCAGCGGGATTCCATAGGTTACTGTAAGACCGGTCCGGTTGATGAGATAGGTGGTGATTGCGAGGTCGGTGGTGTCCGTGTTCTGGTGGAAGAAATTGAACCCGCGGCTGACACCATCGATGGTGTAATAGGGATTGGTATAGGACAGGTTGAAGACCTGCGTGCTCTTGCTCGCCGTAACCGATGTGGCAACGCGCTTGCCACTGCCCATGAAGTTGTCCTGTGTCAGGCCCAGGTTGAAGGACAGCCCCTGGCTCTGGGAGTAACCGGCGCCCACGGTGAAACTGCCCGACATGCGTTCCGTGACACCGACATCAAGATCCACCTGGTCATCGACGCCGGGTACGCGGCGGGTCTCGATGTTCACTTCGGCAATATAGGGCAGGCGCTGCAGCCGTACCTTGGAGCGGTCGATACGGCGGGTGTCATACCAGCCGGCCTCCATCTGGCGCATTTCCCTGCGCAGCACTTCCTCGTTGGTCGTGTAGTTGCCCCGGAAATTGATACGGCGCACATACACCCGCTTGCCCGGATCGACGAAGAAGGTAAGGTTGACGATGCGGTTCTTTTCATCGATGTCGGGAATGGCGTTCACGTTGGCAAACGCATAGCCGTGCGCCCCGAGCTTCTTGCTGATGGCGCTGGTGGTGTCGGTCAGCTTCTGGCGCGAGAAGACATCTCCGCCATGGATCTGCACCAGCTTTTCCAGCTCCTCCCGGGGGACGATGAACTGTCCGTCCAGGCGGACCTTGCCCACCTTGTATTGGGCCCCTTCCTTGACGTTGATGGTGATGTAGATGTCCTTCCGATCAGGGGAAATGGTGACCTGGGTGGAATCGATGTCGAAATGGATGTAGCCATTGTCGAGATAGAGGCTGCGGATCTTTTCCAGATCTCCGGCAAGCTTCTGCTTGGAATATTCGTCACGGCTGCTGAACAGTGCCCACCAGGCCGGGATGCCGGAATCAAGCCGGGACAGAATCTGTTTGTCGGTAAAGGCATGATTGCCGACCACGATGATCTTGTGGATCTTCGCAGCCACGCCTTCCGAAATATCGATATGGATGGAGACCCGATTGCGCGGCAGATGCCTGACCGTGGTCTTGATCTGAACATTGTACTTGCCACGACCAAAATACTGCTGACGCAGTTCCATTTCCATGCGCTCGAGGATGGTCGGGTTGAATACCCGTCCCTTGGCGATGCCCACGCCCTTGAGTGCCTGCATGAGCTGATCGGTTTCCAGATCCTTGTTGCCCTCGATCTTTATGTCGGCGATGGCCGGTCTTTCGGCCACCTTGACCACCAGCACATCACCCTCCCGATAGAGTTGCACATCCTTGAAGAAACCGGTCTGGAACAGTGTGCGGATGATCTCGGGCGACTGGTCGAAGTCGAAGCGACTGCCAACCTTGAGGGGCAAATAGGTAAAGACTGTGCCTGCCTTGATGCGCTCCAGTCCTTCGACGCGGATGTCATCGATGCGAAAATGCTCGCCGGCCAGCAGATCGGCCGAGGCCAGAGCCAGCGTCCCGGTCATCAGCAACAGAGGGATCGGGTTTGTTCTCATTTCAGCCCAGCAGTCTCGTCAGGTCGTTGTAGAAGGCGAGCATCATCAGCCCCGCCAGCAGGAACAGACCGATCTGCTGGCCCATGCGCTCCACCTGTTCGGAAACCGGCGATCCCTTGACCAGTTCCACCGTATAGAACAGCAAGTGCCCCCCGTCGAGGACCGGTATCGGCAGCAGATTGATGACCCCAAGGCTGACGCTGACGATACCCATGAACGACAGGAAGGCAGCCAGGCCAATGCTGGCACTGATACCCGCGTACTGGGCGATGCTCAGGGGGCCACTGATGGTCTTGACCGATGCCTCGCCCATGAGCATCTTCCACATCAGCTTGAGGGTCAGGACACTGGCCTCCCAGGTCTTGCGCACGCCGTGCTGCAGCGCCTCGAGCGGGCCGTAGCGTACCACAGTACGGTGGGCGGCGAGCTGTTGCCGATAGGCCTGTTCGTCGATGCGGGGCGCGGCTCCGATGAATCCATGCCGGTCTCCGGAGTCCGTACCGCGGGATTCGGGATGGAGCAGCAATTCCATCGGCACTCCGTTGCGCCGGATGCGCAGTTGCACGTCCTGGTCGGGATGGGCACGCACGAACTCGACCCATTCCATCCAGTCATCGATCGGCTGGCCATTGGCCGAAACGATCAGGTCACCAGGCCTCAGGCCGGCACGCTCGGCGGGCAGGTTCGGGCTGATCTCGCCTATCACCGGAGGGATGCTTGGACGCCAGGGACGCATCCCGAGACTCGGCAACAGGTCTCCATCGGCCAGCAGACTGCGATGATCCCGCAGGTCAAGGGGCACCATGCGACGACCGCCACGCGCATCCGCCACCTCGAGCTCGATCAGGCCGGTATCCAGCGCCTCGTCGAGCAGGGTCAGCGTGGCCGACTCCCAGGTAGGGAGTTCGATGCCGTTGGCCGAGACCAGCGTGTCATTCGGTCTCAGGCCGGCGCGGGCCGCGGGCGTGTCCGGGATCACCTCGCCGATGGAGGGCACCTGCCCTTCCACCCCGATGAGATACATGGCGGTGTAGAGCAGGATGGCGAGCAGGAAATTGGCTGCGGGCCCGGCAACGACGATGGCCATTCGCTTCCACACCGGCTGGTTGTTGAAGGCGACAGGCCGCTGGTCCTCGGGCACCTCGCCTTCCCGCTCGTCCAGCATCTTGACATAGCCGCCCAGCGGGATGGCTGCAATGACCCACTCGACCCCGTCCCGCCCGACGCGTTTCCACAGCGGGCGCCCGAAGCCGACGGAAAAACGCAGGACCCTGACCCCGAGCCGGCGTGCCACCCAGAAATGGCCGTATTCATGTACGGTGACAAGGATCCCCAATGCCACCACAAAGGCCAGAATGCTGATCAGGACGGTCAAGCCGGCTGCCTCCCCATGCGTTGCACCCACGCCCCTGCCCGCTCCCGGGCTTCCCGGTCGACCTGCAGGACGCGGTCCAGATGATCGACCTCGATGACGGGCATTCGTTCCATGACGGCCTCGATGAGCCGGGGAATGTCGGTAAACGCAATCTGTCGATCGAGAAAGGCCTGCACGGCCACCTCGTTGGCGGCATTGAGCACCGTGCTGGCACTGCCGCCGGCCCGTGCGGCCTCTTCTGCAAGGCGCAGGCAGGGAAAGCGCTCCGGATCGGGGGGCATGAAGTCGAGCCTGCCGACGCCAACCAGATCCAGGGGCGATACGCCGGACTCGATCCGCTCGGGCCAGGCCAGGGCATGGGCGATGGGCGTGCGCATGTCCGGGTTGCCGAGCTGGGCCAGCACCGAACCGTCAGCGTAGGCCACCATGGAATGGATCACGCTCTGCGGATGAATCACCACCTCGATGCGGTCGGGCGTGGCATGAAACAGCCAGCAGGCCTCGATGAGCTCGAGCCCCTTGTTCATCATGGTGGCGGAATCCACCGAAATCTTGCGCCCCATGTCCCAGTTGGGATGGGCACAGGCCTCCTCGGGCGTGACCTGGCGCAGGGTTTCCGGTGCCCGCTCTCGGAACGGCCCGCCCGAAGCCGTGAGCAGGATACGGGAAACCCCGGCCGGTTCCTGTCCGCAGGTATAGCCGGGGGGCATGCACTGAAAAATGGCATTGTGCTCGCTGTCGATCGGCAGAAGGGTCGCGCCGTGGTCCTCGACCGTCTGCATGAACAGGTTGCCGGCCATGACCAGTGCTTCCTTGTTGGCCAACAGGACCCGCTTGCCGCTGCGGGCGGCCGCCAGCGTGGGCAGAAGCCCGGCCGCCCCGACGATGGCTGCCATGACCACATCCACCTCGGGAGCCGAGGCAATGGCCTCGAGGGCCTGCGTCCCGGCATCCACGAGGGTCTCCAGCCCCTCCTCTCGCAGTGCCTTCTCGAGACGATCAGCGGCCTCGGTACTGGCCATCACGGCATGCCGAGGCCGATGCTGGCGGCACAGCTCGAGCATGCCTTCCACATCGGTGTTGGCCGACAGGGCATGAATCTGCCAGTGCCGGGGATGGCGTGCGAGTACATCGAGCGTGCTCAGCCCGATGCTGCCGGTGGCCCCGAGGATGGTAATGACCTGCCGGTTGCTCATCCCAGCCACCAGAGCAGGCCCAGGGTAAAGACCGGAGTGGCGGCCACATGACTGTCGATACGATCGAGCAGCCCGCCATGTCCGGGCAGCAGGTGCCCGGTATCCTTCACGCCCGATTCCCGCTTGAGCAGACTGATGAACAGATCGCCTGTGACCGAAACCAGCGCCGCAACGAGGCTCAACAGGACAAGATAGACGGTACCCATGATCCCCATGTCGACAGCAAGCCCCGTGCCCGTTGCGAGCAGCAGGACTCCGGCCAGCCCGCCAAGCAGACCCTCGCGGGTCTTGCCCGGGCTGAGTTCCGGCGCCAGTTTCCGTCGACCGAAGCGCTTGCCGGCGAAATAGGCCCCGGTATCGGCCGTGACGCACAGCATCATCACATAGATCACCCAGCCGGGATGGATGGCATGCAGCAGGGTATAGCCGGCCCAGGCCGGGAGCAGGACGAAAAAGGCGGCCAGCAGGAGCAGCCAGCGCCAGCGGTGGGTTGGCATCCCGGTCTGCCGATAGCCCGGCAGCAGAACGATGACAAGCGTCCAGAATAGGACGCCTGCCGCCAGCAGGTCATCGAGCCAGTCTCTCTGGTTGAACCACCACAGGGCGAGGCAGACCAGCGTGATCGAGAGGGCAAGGAAGATTCGCTGTACAGATCCTGGCCTCCCTGAAATCCCGCCCCACTCCCAGCCGGCAATGCCGAACAGGAGGGCAACGGCCAGACTGAAGCTGCGATCGCCGCTGTACAGGATCAGAGCGATCGCCAGCGGCACCAGAATCAGTGCCGTGATGATGCGCTGTTTAAGCATGCTGCTGCTCCGCCTGTTCACCGGTCAGCCCAAACCGGCGTTGCCGGCCGGCAAAGTCCTCCAGGGCGGCCTGCAGGTGCGTGTCATCGAAGTCCGGCCACAGTACAGGCGTAAACCAGAGCTCGGCATAGGCGATCTGCCACAGCAGGAAATTGCTGATGCGCTGTTCACCACCTGTACGTATGAACAGATCGGGCTGGGGCAGATCATGGGTGGAAAGTGCCTGTTCGAAGCAGGCTTCGTCGATGTCATCCACGGACAGCGCGCCCTCGGCAACCCTTTGGGCCAGCGCCCGGGCCGCCTGAAGGATGTCCCACTGACCCCCGTAATTGGCGGCGATCTGCAGTTTGAGGCCGGTATTCTCGGCCGTCAGGGCCTCTGCCTGCTCGATCTGCTCGCGCAGGCGCGCGCTGAACGCGCTGCGGTCACCGATGAAACGCAACCGGACACCGTTTTCATGCAGAGCGGAGATTTCCCGCCGCAGCGCGACGAGGAACAGATCCATGAGTGTGCTGACCTCTTCCCTGGGACGACGCCAGTTCTCGCTGCTGAAGGCGAACAGGGTGAGGGCCTCGATTCCCCTGCGGGCACAGCCCCGAATCACGCCACGGGTGGCCTCCACCCCTCGCTTGTGACCGGCCGTGCGCGGCAGATGCCGCGCACGCGCCCAGCGGCCGTTGCCATCCATGACGATGGCAACATGACGGGGCAGACGAGCGGCCTGTTCGGATGATGAGGACACGGACAAGATGAACGGGGATCCCGGCGGGCTCAGATCTCCATCAGTTCCTTTTCTTTTTCGGCCAGGATCTGGTCCACCTCGGCAATGTACTTGTCGGTGAGCTTCTGGATCTCTTCCTCCGCCCGGCGGGCCTCGTCCTCCGAGATCTCCTTCTCCTTGAGCAGATCCTTGATATCGCCGTTTGCGTCGCGCCGGATATTGCGGATGGCCACCCGCCCCTGCTCGGCCTCCTGGCGCACGATGCGTACCAGATCCTTGCGGCGCTCCTCGGTCAGTGGCGGCATGGGCACGCGAATGACGGTACCGGCCGTGGCCGGATTGAGCCCGAGATCGGAATTCATGATGGCCTTCTCGACCACCGGGACCATGTTCTTTTCCCAGGGCGTCACGGTCAGGGTGCGGCTGTCCTCGACCGCGACATTGGCCACCTGACTGATGGGAACCTCGGTACCGTAATACTCGACCGTCACATGATCGAGGATGCTGGTATGGGCACGGCCGGTACGAATCTTGGCCATCTCGGCCTTCAGTGCCTCGACGCTCTTTTCCATCCGCGAGCGGGCATCCTGCTTGATTTCATCGATCATGGGAAAACCTCTGTGATTGCTGTGTTCATTCGACCAGGGTGCCGATATCCTCGCCCTCGACGATCCGGGCCAGGTCTCCCGGGTTGAAGATATTGAAGACACGCAGGGGAATACCGTTGTCACGACACAGCACGATGGCCGTGGCGTCCATCACGCCCAGGCGCTGATCGAGCACCTCGTCGTAGCTGAGGCGATGATATCGCCGGGCATCGGGATGTGTGGCCGGATCGGCATCATATACACCATCCACCTTGGTGGCCTTGAGCAGCAGCTCGGCATTGATCTCGATGGCCCTGAGGCTGGCGGCCGAATCGGTGGTGAAGAAGGGGTTTCCGGTGCCTGCGGCGAAGATCACCACCCGCCCCTTCTCCAGGTGGCGGATGGCGCGGCGGCGAATGTAGTCCTCGCAGACCTGGTTGATCTGCAGGGCGGACATGACGCGGCAGAAGGCACCACGGCGCTCGAGTGCATCCTGCATGGCCAGTGAGTTCATCACCGTGGCCAGCATGCCCATGTGATCGCCGGTGACCCGGTCGATGCCGGCCTCGGCCAGGCCGGCCCCACGGAAGATGTTGCCACCGCCGATGACCAGGGCCACCTGTACGCCACGCTGGCTGAGCGCCGTGATTTCGTCGGCCAGCCGCCCGATGATCGCCGGATCGATGCCGTAGCTGAGGTCGCCCATCAGGGCCTCGCCACTCAGCTTGAGGAGGATGCGTCGATACTTGGGGGGCTTGTCTTCGCTCATCGGGGTCACCTTGATGGAGGTGCGTTATTATTCTTCATCCGGCGGGGCGATGCCAGTCCGGCGGATACAGAAAGGGAGTCCGCCGCGAACAAAATCACTTGCCCGCGGCAGGACTCCCTGGAGCAGGACCGGATCAGTCGTTGCCCTGAACCTGGGCCATGACCTCTTCGGCGAAGTTTTCCTGCTTTTTCTCGATCCCCTCGCCAACCTCGTAGCGCGCAAAGGACTTGACCGTGGCGCCTGCCTTGTCGAGCAGCTTGCCGACGGTCTGGTCGGGGTCCTTGACGAAGGGCTGACCCACCAGGGTGATCTCGCCAAGGAACTTGCGCAGCCGGCCCTGTACCATCTTTTCGATGATCTCTGCAGGCTTGCCGCTGTCCTGGGCCTGGGCGACCAGGATCTCCTTCTCCTTGGCCAGCACGTCCTCGGGCACATCCTCTTCGGACACGCACATCGGCTTGCTGGCGGCGATGTGCATGGCGATGTCGCGGGCAAGATCCTCGTCGCCACCCTCGATGTCGACCACCACACCGATACGACTGCCATGCAGGTAGGTACCGACATTGCCACCTTCCACATCGATGATGAGGAAGCGGCGGATCTGGATGTTCTCGCCGATCTTGGCCACCAGCGCCTGACGGGCCTCTTCCACGGTGCCATCACCCAGCGGGAGGTTCTTAAGCTCCTCGAGATCGGCCGGATGCTTTTCGATGATGAGATCGGCCACCTGGTTGGCAAACTCGAGGAAGTTGTCGTCCTTGGCCACGAAGTCGGTCTCGCTGTTGATCTCGACGATGGCCACATGCTTGCCGTCGTTGCTGACGCGCGTGATGATCACGCCTTCGGCCGCCACGCGGCCGGCCTTCTTGTCGGCCTTGGCGGCGCCGGACTTGCGCATCGCCTCGATGGCGGCCTCCATGTCCCCACCCGCCTCGGTGAGGGCCTTCTTGCATTCCATCATGCCGGCTCCGGTACGCTCGCGGAGCTCCTTGACCATGGCTGCGGTAATCTGCATTTCACAAATCTCCTAAAAAGGTTCGTTCAAGCCCTTGGCTTCACTCGGATTTTTCTTCCGCTTCCGCCTTCGGCCCCTCGGCCGCCTCGCTCTCTGCCGGGGCCTCCTCGCTCTTGGCTACGGCCTTTTTCTTTGCAGCCTTCTTCTTTGCGGCCTTTTTCTTGGCCGCCTTCTTCTTCACTGCCTTCTTGGCCGGCGCGGCCTCTTCGCCGGCCGCCTCTGCCTGTTCGGGCTCATCCGCAGCAGGCTCCTGCACGCCGGCGGCGGCCTTGGCCGCAATGATGGCGTCGGCCGCGGCCGTCACCACCAGCTGAATGGAGCGGATGGCATCGTCGTTGCCGGGGATGATGTAGTCCACCCCTTCCGGGCTGTTGTTGGTATCAACCACGGCCACGACCGGGATGCCCAGCTTGTTGGCTTCGCTGACGGCAATCTTCTCGTGCCCGACATCGATGACCAGCAGCACATCGGGCAGGCGCGGCATGTCCTTGATGCCGCCCAGGCTGCGCTCCAGCTTTTCCTTCTCGCGGCGCAGCTGCAGGATCTCCTTTTTGGAGAGGCGCTCGAGGGAGCCGTCCTCTTCCATCTTCTCCAGATCCTTCAGGCGCTGGATGGACTGGCGCACGGTCTTGAAGTTGGTGAGCATGCCACCCAGCCAGCGATGGTTGACATAGGGCATGCCGCAGCGCTCGGCCTCACTGCGCACGACCTCTCGGGCGGAGCGCTTGGTGCCGACAAAGAGGATGATGCCGCCCTTGGCCGCGACCTGGCCAAGGTAGTTCATGGCCTCGTTGAACAGGGGCAGGGTCTTTTCCAGGTTGATGATATGGATCTTGTTGCGTTCGCCGAAGATGTAGGGGGCCATCTTCGGATTCCAGTAACGGGTCTGATGCCCGAAATGCATGCCAGCCTCGAGCATCTGGCGCATGGTGACATTGGCCATGAATCAATCTCCTGATTGTTGGGTTGGGCCTCCATGTACCCCGCCCTGCAACCCCGGATCGACCGGATCCGGGGCACCCCGCAGGACGTGTCGGTACATGTGCGGATTTGCCGCCTTGTACGACGGCGCGCGCTTTATACCACAGAACCCCTTGCAGAAGCCAGCGAAATCGCGCTTATTTCCTGCCTGGAACACGGTTTGTTGACGACCGCAGGCCCATCGGCCATCCTTTTGCGCCTGTATATCACCCGGACACCCCCGATGGCCGTTACCATCAAGACCCCAGAGGAAATCGAGAAAATGCGTGTCGCCGGGCGCCTCGCGGCCGAGGTGCTCGAAATGATCGGGCCATACGTTAAGCCCGGTGTCACCACCGACGAGCTGGATCGCATCTGTCACGACTACATAGTCAATGTGCAGCAGGCCATCCCGGCACCGCTCAACTATCACGGGTTCCCGCGCTCCATCTGCACCTCGGTCAACCACCAGGTCTGCCACGGCATCCCGGGAGACAAGAAGCTCAAGAAGGGCGACATCGTCAACATCGACATCACCGTGATCAAGGACGGCTACCACGGCGACACCAGCAAGATGTTCTATGTGGGCGAACCGTCCATTCAGGCGCGCCGCCTGGTCGAGACGGCCTACGAGTGCATGGTGACCGGCATCCGCATGGTCAAACCGGGAGTCCGGCTGGGCGATATTGGCCACGCGATCCAGAAGCTGGCCGAGTCGCGCAA